>NZ_CP065691.1:1500000-1800000 GCF_016027715.1 Lactococcus garvieae | reverse complement strand
TTTTTTTTACTAATAAATGTAGAATGTAAGCAAGTTAAAACTGCAAACAAGAATTTACTATTAATATATTAATAAGAAGTCCGTGTGCTATTATAGAATATATTTGAGATGTGTTGGTTGGAGTCAGTAGAGTAAAGGAGATAAGATATAGAAAAGTATATTGTATATATTAGTACCGGGTTTATAGTAATCTATTCACTATATCATTTACTAATTAATTTTCAACAAAATCTATTTCTAGGTATTAGACAATTAGCTTTTACTTTGATAATATTTGTAATCTATTATTTTGTTAAACTTCGAAAAAGTTAGAATTAGTATCAGTTACTGAAATTCTTGATTCTTTCTAAAGTTGCACGCGAGATAAAAAGACGAAATGATTACAAAGAGGTGTATATTTAACTGGTCGTATCCTCGAATCTTCAAACTATAACATATGAATTGTCATAACTGATTGGAGTATAAATGAACAAGAAGACTAAAATACTATTATGCGGAATATCACTCATAACTCTAACTGCCTGTACAAGTCCAAAAACAAAAGAACACTTCTTTGACCCTAAGACAGACAAAGTCAGTAGCCAGTCTACTGTTGAGAGTTCTAGAGATGCTATACATACTGAACCCATAAATAAATTGTATTCTCGATTTATTAGACAAACTTCCAATAATATTAAAAGTTTTAAAGTTTTGGAAGAGAAACTACCTTTAATCACTAATTCAAAGGAAGTTGAATCTGAATATACAAGCATAGAAAACACCGATATTATGAGAACCTCAGAGAGAAGTCAACTTAAGACAAGGAAGTCTGAACTCACTATTGAACAGATACGACTAGTTGAGGACAAGTTTAAAGAGTACCAAAAGGAGTATCAAAGAGTGATGAAGCTGTTCCCTAATCATCCATAAAATAAAAATAAGGTCATTATTGTCACACACGAGTCCTCTATCAAAGAAGTATGTGTTTTAGTTATTAATCTTTGAAGGTAACTACGTAAACTCATAAGAAAAAAGTCCAGTTTTACTGGACTTTTTTCTTATTTATATTATGCCCCCTGCACTCAGGGGAGCACTACTACTTTAACAAAAAGAGTTGGAATGACTCGAGAAATCGAAAGGAAAATTTTTATTGGGAATATCAGAACATACTAAATCACGTAGCGCTTCTGAGCTTAGGAATCAAGATCTAACAGACTTAGTAAGTGTTATTGAAATCATAGACGATATCGAATGGGAGCTCTATATGACAAAGGAAGACATGAAGTTCTATAAGAAAAATCCTCATGCATCCTTATCATTTGTACAGTCTAGTAGTGAAAAACATATTGCAAAAGTAATCGCACATGGACCAGATACGTTCATACATGAGTAAAAAAATTTAGACTAGGAACTTTTATGAAAAACTTAAAACTTACACTCACATTAGGAGTTACGCTTCTTTTATTAGCAGGATGTGGCGCTACTTCTACCACAGATAAAAATTCTTCTGATACCTCAAATCAAAGTACAGAAGCTGCTTCATCCAATTCAGAACCAACTTATAAATTCGGTGAAGATTTAATGAAAAATGAGCGTATCATTTATCAATTATACCTAGGTTCTGAAACTCCAGGTATTAATACGGAAGTAGCTAGCGTTTACTATTTTAATAAAGGAAAAGTTACTATTTATAATACCGATAATACCCCTACACCTTTAGTATTAGGTGACTTTAAAGGGTTAAGTAATAAACAAATTATTGACAAAATGGTTGAACATCTTAAAAAACAAGACCTCAAAGAAACAATCCAAACAGGAGCCTATATAGCAAAAGGGCAAAAGACTAAATTTGTCGAGGGAACACCTCAAACTATTAAAATATCTGCAGTAACTGATTCAACTGGTAATAATATCCAAAGCGAAGAGATTACAGCTAGTGCCAAGGCCAACTTTGGTTTACAAATGGATAGCGTTCCTATTGTCAGTCATGAGGATGGGACACCTCTTCTCGGTGATAATGGTGAGCCAGAATACACAGACACAGTACTTCCCCACGACGAAAAGAATGATTTAAAATTAACACTTAGTACGCTTAATGGGACAACATTCACAGCTTATGATAAGCAATATATGATATTCGATGATACGGAAGATAAGACGTATGCTACTGAGTTTAATGGCACTTCAATGCCTGTATTTGACTCTGTAGATGATAACTATGTAACTGTTTCTACATCTAGATAGAAACTCTAAAAATACTAGTATAATCAATTCTCTGGTTATTACATTCATATTTTTAATATAAAAAAAGCACTTGGGTATAGTTTGGCGACCGTCCCTTGTGCTACTTAAAATAGTTAAAGCTAGTGTTAAAACACTACCTTTTGTCTACCTCTATTATATCAAATATAGGCAGATAAAAGCAGGTATTGGACATTACCTGCTTTGCTATTTTCTCATAAAACGTTAATTATAACTTTTGTATTACTGAATTAAAATTCAGTGACACATCAAATAGAAAATAGAGGTACACTCATATGACAACTTTAAATCAGACAGCACTTTTTACAGATATGACGCTTAAAAATCTTAGAATCAAATCTTCGAATGCCACACTCCCTGCAAGTGCAGTTATCATTTCTGCACATGCTACTGAAAAGCGGACAGACGAAAAAGACTCTAAGCCTATTCCAAATACAATTGATAAAATCAAGCTCTCTGCCTTAGATCCGCAAAAAGTTCAAGCTTTAAAATCTTTGGGAATCACTGACAAAGAAATTCGTAAACTGGCATTCACAATTGAAATTGAAAACGATGAAGAATATCTCTTCACCCTAGACCCGCTCAAATTAATCGGACAAGAAATTTCTTTAAAAGAGGCACTCCTTGCTCCTATGTGGAGCGGGAATGGTTCAAATGGCGCATACCGTGGTTTGAAAATCATTATCAATGAAGTTAAATTACATACTGGTAAAGCTCATGAATAGACTCAAAATAATAATCAGTAAAAGGAATTCAAGCAAAGCCTACGCCTACCTTTTTATCCTTAGTAGTTTTGTGTCTGTCCTTGCATTCGTCTTCTTACAGCTCACAAACAAATACAGTCTACATCTTTCCATACAGTCCAAAATAGTTCTTACAGCTCTTTCATCTTTGATTTTCTTTGAAATACTGTTCCTGTATGTTTTTAGTAAGAGTAGTCCAATTGAAGTTTTGGCATTACGAGCGAAACTTAAAAAGTTTACTCAATTACTCGTCAAAAAAATTGAATATGGAAATACAATTTTCACAGTCGAATGGCGCTATCAAATAAAAGATAGTCGAATTCGTATTGAACTTTATTCGGATGGGCTCATTGAAGATAAATCAAGGCTAGGTAAACAATTGAGCGAATACTTACGAATGTCCTTAATCAGCTTTACAGAAGAAGATTATAAGAGTATTTACACCTTCGGTAAACAACCTCCTCAATTAAATGGATTGGAGATTTTAGAAAATGAAGAAATATAACTATACTCCTATCCCTTTATATCATAATGTTCAGTGGAATCTGACAAGCGAATCATGTCACATCTTGCTGCTGTCCCCGACGGGTGGAGGTAAATCCTATCTGACTGCTTATTTACTAGCAATGGCAGTAAAAAGAGGACATACAGTATACTTCGTAGATGCTAAAAATTCTGATTTTGGGGCTATTGTAAAAAAAGCAGGAATCAAAGTAGCTTCTACTCCTGAAGAAATCATAGACCTCCTAAAATTCATGGTAAATAAAATGGAGTCTACCTACTCAGAACATTATGAAAACAGAACCATTGATTTTGGGGCTAACTTCTCCTCTCTAAATCTTCCAGCACATATACTTATCTTTGACGAAGTCCTTGCAGGACTTCATGCAGGGGATAAAAAGCAAAAACAAGAAATGGAAAATTTACTGAAACAAATTGCCCTTAAAGGACGCATGGCTGGATTTATTATCTGCCTAACAAGTCAATATCTTTTAAGCACTGACTTGCCTCAAAGTATAAATAGTCAATGCCAAACAAGAATTGTTCTCGGTTCCGAGGTATCGGAAGAACTTTTTCATATTGCTACACGTCATTATAAAAAAGACCTTGGAACGGCCTATAAAGGCGGTGTAGGTCGAGGATATGCCGTTACTCCACAAACTGGATTAACCTACTTTGAAGCTCCTAAAATGATACTCAAAGGCTATGATTACACTGGACTATTAAAAAAACTAAAAGGGGATAAGCATGACTAATCTTAGTATTCATACTGAAAATAAAATAACAAAAATCATAAGTGATGATTCTCAGTTATTGACCAATTACATTAAAAAAGGATATTGCCACACTCCAGAAAAGTTGTCTAATGGAATGTTTTCTGTAACGGTATCCGATAATTGGGTGTACCGCTCCACATTTCGGCGGAAAAATACTCGAACAAGAACATAATTATTTGGCTGTAAACATAATCAACTAAACCGCACCGCTTGACGGTGTAAGAGGCAGGAGCCTGCCGATATTAAGGCAAAGCGTCAACTTGGTTTACAGCGTATTATGATTTTAAATCTTTACTCATTACTTACCGTGTCCCAATCTGCCCCGCAGGGCATTCTTTTGGAAGATAGAGATATTTCTGTCTTCTATTGAGCGGTTGAGTAGGATATGTATGAATTTTTGAAACTGCTGGTAAGGGGTTTGGATTGCTGTGTAGAGGGCCGCTTACGGCACTCGAAACAAGCAATCTGATCTCCTATAAAGTGGTTGAAAAAATTTGTACAACTTCCATTTTGACCGCTCAATAGAAGATGTAAATAACTCTATCAATGTATATCTTCGCCTATCTTGTCAAAAGGCGAAGATACGACACTTTTAAATTTTAAAGTAACTTTAAAAAACTTATAATTCCTTTTAAAATAACCGTTTAGGAGGTATATGCGTAAATTTCAAAAATACTCAACGAAAATAACTGATTTCGGAAATTATCGTGAAGTTACAACATTCCACTCGCCACAGCTAAGAAGTAGCCAAGAGGGAAGACATAAAGGAGGACGAAGTGCTGATTCTGTAATTTCTGATGAGGCACAACAAGAACGTACTGAAAAACAAATGTTTTCTATAAAACGCAAAATCAGACACTACATACTCGCTAATGATTTCAAGTATTTTGTGACTTTAACTATAGACCCTAAAAAAAGGGATAGCTTAGATTATGAAATAGCCAAGCAAACACTGCTCAAATGGTGTAGAGCCCAACGTAAAACAAAAGGAAAATTTGACTATATTTTTGTTCCCGAATTTCATAAAAGCGGGAGAGTACACTTCCACGGTGTGATTGGGCAACCCGAGTATAGAAGTTTTACTTTGACTGAGGCAACTAACCCCAAAACAGGCGAAATCTTGATAAGACATAATAGACAGGTATTGGAATTAAAAGAATGGCGTTATGGTTTTACAGATGTGACGCTCATTGAAGATAAAGAACGCACAAGCTCTTACATGACAAAGTACATTTCTAAAGAATTAATGACTGGAGCTGAGATGTTCGGTAAAAAACGGTATTTTCCAAGTCGAGGACTTAAAAAACCCGAAATCCTGTTCATTGAAGATGAAGATAGTGATTACTCTGATTTTATTCCTAATTTTGGTGTTGTTGATACAGATGACTTTGGAAATAATATTCTAGAAAAAGCGATTTATAAGTTATATATAGACCCTGAAACAGGGGAAATCATTCAAAAAAATAGGGATAGCTTAATTAAAGCAAAAGAGCTCTAAAAAATCGCTACACCCCAAAGTTTTTGCAGAGATTATGAACAATTTTCAAATGCTCGAATCAAGTATAGAGACACTCCAACCTGTCTCTTGTAATTAAATTACGAGTTTATTTGACAAAACTTTTAGAATAGAAAGGCATTTAATTTAATGAAATTATCTGATTTATACCAAGAATGGTTGGAAGTAAAAATTTTCCCAAGCCCACGAAGTGAGGCTACACTAAGCAAATATCATAAGTTCGGAAAAATAATTCAAACTTCTTTCCCTCAAGATATCCAAGAAATTAAACCAAGCACCTACCAAAGAGCGTTTAACGAAATTGGAAAGAGTACTGGTAGAGACTACTCAAGACGAATACATCAAACAATTAAAAAAGTAGTTCAATTTGGTATTGCTGACGGAATTGACATTCAAGATTTTACTGTAGGGTTAGAAATCTTTGCTCAAAATCCTAAAAAACTCCGCGAAGAAAAGTATCTTCATAGTTTAAATGATTTTGAACTCGTTCTAGATCACTGTAAAAGACACTTCAATTATACTGACAGTATCTCTGCTTATTATCTCTACCTCCTCTTTCAAACTGGTTTACGTCCTGGGGAATTACTCGGATTGACTTGGGATAACGTATATTTTCAATCACAAGAAATTCATGTTGAAAATAGAGTGAGTACAATTACGCTCAAACAAGTTCCTCCCAAAAATTCTTTTTCAGTAAGAACTCTTCCTATAAATTCAGATACTCTGGAAGTACTTCACGAAATTAAAGAAAAGCAGGAATTAATGCTTAAAAATCATCATATGACAAACCCAAATAACCTAGTATTTGTACACTGGAACTACAAGCATACTCTCCCAACTCATACAACATTAACTAAAAGTCTAAAGACTGTGCTTGATACATTAAAAATAACGCCAAGAATAAGTCTTTATGGCGCACGTCATACAAAGTTAAGTGTCTTACTTGCTAACGGTGTCGAAATGGCTGTTGTAGCTCGATACGCGGGGCATGTATCAAATGAACAATTAATAAAAACGTATGGAGGTTTATTAGATGAAATCAAAACACAAGGCTTTGAACAAATCAGAAAGATTTGAGATAATAAGGCATGAATAAAAAACTAGAAAACTTATATTTTGGTTTTCAACTATCAAGATTGCTAAAGAAAAATGAACTATCACAAGCAGAAGCCTTGAAAATGTTGAACGAAATTACAGGTAAAGATACTAAACGCCAACAGTTCAATCGTTGGACTACTGGGGAAACTAAGCCAGAATCTCAAACAATTGATAAACTAGCATCTATTCTGAATGTCCCAGCAGTAGAATTTGAACTTTTTGACTTAGAAGAGTTTGGGATAGAACAGTCTTCTGCTGTTGAGCCTTGGTTGGGTGTATCTGCTCCTCCAGAACATCATCGTGCTTTTCAAGAATATGTTAGAAATGAAGTTATTTCTGCAGAGCTAGCAAAATTGAAAAAAAATATTGAAAAGTCTTTAACAGACTTATCTAAAATTGTAGGGTATGCAGAGGTCGAGGATAAGCTTCATGATGGCAGCCATAATAAAGGTTCAGCCGGTATATTTGATTATGATTTATACATAAATTTAAAAAAATGATGTAAACTAGTTGACATAATATTAAATTGTGATATACTTATTATGTAATAAAAAAAAACCGCCAAAGACGGTTTGATTTAAAACGAGGGAATCATCCCTCAGCAATGCCCCCTGCAGGGCTCGAACCTGCGACCCATAGATTAAGAGTCTACTGCTCTACCAACTGAGCTAAGGAGGCTATTCACGTGTAATAACTTACTTTATTAGTATAGCACTTTCAGCAAAAAAAGCAAGAATTTTTGTATGTCTTCACTTATTACTAACAAGCGCATTATAAGCTTATTCTAACCCTCTATCTGTGGAGTAGGGTAAGATAACACTTTTATTTATAAAAGGGCGTCAGGAGGCTTTAAGAGCCTTATTTGAAGCTTCTACGATACGAGGAGCCTAAATATATACAACTTCAAAGAAACTAGCCCATATAAGACAAATTGTAGGGAAAAAAACTAAATATATTCGATAGTTTTATCTCATGTTGAAATAGAAATTAAAAGCAAATATAGTAGAAATTAAAACGATTATAGTTAAAGCGACAGCAAAGCTTTCAATAAAAAACAAAGGCTTTCCTTGCGAAAACTGTTTAGCAATATTGCTTTTAGAGAAAGTAATTCCCAATATTAGAAATATAAGAGGGTATATGAATATAACTTCTTTATGCCACCAATTATCAAAGCCTCTCCTCAAAAAAATATGAGTGGGAATATAACTTGGTAATTTAGGATATAAATAAAATGACAATCCTAGTAACAATAACGACAAGGAAATTGTAATAATAAAAAATTTAGCATAAATACGATCCAATAATAGAGATAATTTATACATGAGTTCCTCCGAACAGTTTCTTATAATAAAAATACTTCTTTCTCAAGGCTTTAAAGTGCACTCTTTTTTGAGCCCATTATTTAATAGATAATAATATTCTTACTTGCTACTATTAAACTTTTTTAATGCATAAATGAAGTAGCAGAGTAACCCAAAAATAAAATAGCGATACTCATCCCAATAAACAAAAGGTCAATAATGACTAAAAGAGCAAGTGTCAATATTCTACCAAACTTACTATAGGGATTTATACTCACGCCATAACCAAATGCCTTTGGAACCCACAGAGGTGAGTCTGGTAGTCCTTTATAATGTTGGTAAGCAACTTTTGTGAAACCAACAGCCACGTGCATGAGAGCGATACAAAGGAGGGAAATAACAACTGTAACACTATTTAGTAAAGTTATATTATGAGAGACAAGAGGAACTAATACCACTGAAAAAAGCACAATCAAAGTAGTTAGGACAATCAGTATTATTGAGTACTTTTTATTCGCCTTTTTGGTATTGATTAATTCATAATCTTTTTTGACTTGCTCCATAAATTGCGTATCTCCTTTAATAATATCGAGTGAAAAATCGTAATAGTTGCTTAATTCGATAAGCATAGGTACATCTGGAAAATTCTTTCCGTTTTCCCAGTTCGAAAGAGACTGTCTAGAAATATAGAGAGCATCTGCAACGCTTTGTTGCGTTACGCCTTTTTTCTTACGTTCTTCTACTAAAACAGTGGATAGCTCCATGTTTACTCCTTTCTTACCACATTATAATATATCAAAAATTATTAAATGTCTAGCAAATATTTCTTGCGTGCTGTTATAACTGCAGTTAGAAGAGCTGTCAATCTGAGAAACCATTACTGTAAACTTTCTTTTCTTGAGAAAAGAAAAAAGCGATATTCTCGCTAGGTTTATACTTTTACTTCAATAAAAAAATATCACTCTTCATATAAAAGCACAAAAAAAAACACTGATTGAATGCCGTGTGCATACTCTAGTATTGAACCCGCTCGAAGCCAGGTGGGTGTTCTCGCTTCAAATCAGCTGCTCCTACTCGATTCGGAGTCTTAACGCTATCGAATGTCTCTTGAACCCCTATGCAATACAAATATAGTCGGTCAAAAAATTGAGTATGCTCGCACATTCCAGTGCTTTTCTATATTCTTATACTAACATGTTCTACTCTCTTTTTCAAGTAAAAGAGTTAGCGGTTTCATCGTTTTATATAATAAAACTAAAAAAGACAATCCTTAGATTGTCTCTACACTGCGGATGTCAGACTCGAACTGACGACATCATGATTAACAGTCATGCGCTACTACCAACTGAGCTAATCCGCAATACTTGGCATTTACCTTATCTCACAGGGGGCAACCCCCAACTACTTCCGGCGTGATAGGACTTAACTTCTGTGTTCGACATGGGAACAGGTGTATCTCCTATGCAATGAATACCAAATATGGGAACACGAGGATTTGAACCTCGGACCCCTGCGTTATCAACACAGTGCTCTAACCAACTGAGCTATGCTCCCAAATTTTTAAAAATTTTCCTAAATTAATAGTCAAATTAAGCGGGTGATGAGAATCGAACTCACAACATCAGCTTGGAAGGCTGAGGTTTTACCACTAAACTACACCCGCAAATGGCGCGAGACGGAATCGAACCGCCGACACATGGAGCTTCAATCCATTGCTCTACCAACTGAGCTACCGAGCCAAATGTAATTTATAATCTAATTGCGGGAGCAGGATTTGAACCTACGACCTTCGGGTTATGAGCCCGACGAGCTACCTAGCTGCTCCATCCCGCGATAATAAAAAGGAGGATGTGGGATTCGAACCCACGCACGGTTTTACCCGCCTGACGGTTTTCAAGACCGTTCCCTTCAGCCGGACTTGGGTAATCCTCCAAAAATAGTCCGTACGGGATTCGAACCCGTGTTACCGCCGTGAAAAGGCGGTGTCTTAACCCCTTGACCAACGGACCATCTTATTATTGCGCTGCCCTCTCGAACAGTACTTTTCTATTATACACTAATTAAAATATATGTCAAGAATAAACTTTACTTTATCCAAAATATTTTCATTTAAATTCGTGAATAGATGGTGTACCTTAAGTGACAACTATACTAGTATATCATATTTTATCATTTTGTCAAAGAAAAACTTATGAGGCCTTTTTCTCCACTTAGTAATAATTTTTAAAAGAAAAAAACAGTCTTATTCGACTGTTTTTTCTTCATTATTTTCAGTTTGAGCTTCTTCTTGAGCCTTATTAGCATCCTCACGAACTTCTTCAAATGATTTTGCTTCAACAGGTTCATCTTCGTTCTCGATAACATCGTTTGGCATTTTACCAGTCTTATAAAGAGACATGATTTGTTTCGCATCCAATGTTTCGTATTTAAGAAGAGCAAGAGCGATAGCTTTATGTTGTTCACGATGAGCTTGAATGATTTCCACAGCTTTGTCGTAAGCTTCTTTGGTAATTGCACGGATTTCTTCGTCAATAGCTTGAGCTGTTGCTTCAGAATAGGTTTTTGTTTGTCCGTAGTCACGGCCAATAAATACAGCCTGACTGCCTTCATAACTGATTGTACCTAATTTATCAGACATACCATACTGAGTAACCATACCACGCGCAATACGTGTAGCCTGTTCAAAGTCATTTGAAGCACCAGTAGTAATTGTATCAAAAATGATTTGTTCAGCTGCACGACCACCCATGAGCCCTGCAAGATTTTCTTGCATATCTTCTTTTGAAAGAAGGAACTGATCTTCTTTAGGAAGTGCAATCATGTAACCACCTGCACGACCACGTGGAACGATTGTAACTTTATGGACAGTATTCGCATTTGAAAGAACCAAACCAACGATTGTGTGTCCGGCTTCATGGTAGGCAACCATTTCACGTTCACGCTCAGAGATTCTTTTATCTCTTTTAGCTGGTCCAGCAATAACTCGGTCTTGTGCTTCATCAATATCAGATGCATCGATAACTTTTTTATCACGACGCGCAGCAACAAGAGCAGCTTCATTAAGGACATTTTCAAGGTCAGCTCCAACGAAACCTGGGGTTTGTTGAGCAACAACTTTAAGGTCAACACTTGAGTCAAGTGGTTTATTTTTTGCATGTACACGTAGAACTGCTTCACGTCCCTTAACGTCAGGAGCACCGACGAGAACTTTACGGTCAAAACGACCTGGACGAAGCAAGGCTGGGTCTAGTACATCAGAACGGTTAGTGGCCGCAATAACGATAACTGAATTATCATTATCTTGGAAACCATCCATCTCAACCAAAAGCTGGTTAAGTGTTTGTTCGCGTTCATCATTACCGCCACCAAGACCTGCGCCACGTTGACGTCCAACAGCATCGATTTCATCAATAAAGATGATAGAAGGAGCTGTTTTCTTAGCATTTTCAAAGAGATCACGGACACGGCTCGCACCAACACCGACAAACATTTCGACGAAGTCAGAACCAGAAATAGAATAGAAAGGTACGCCTGCCTCACCTGCAACAGCTTTGGCAAGTAAAGTTTTACCTGTACCCGGAGGGCCCTCTAAGAGTACGCCCGCAGGAATACGTGCCCCAAGGTTATGGTATTTTTTAGGGTCTTTGAGGAAATCAACAACTTCTACAAGTTCTTGTTTTTCTTCTTCAGAACCAGCAACATCGGCAAAACGTACTTTTGATGTTTTAGCATCTTGCTGTTTCGCACGGGATTTACCAAAACTCATCGGATTACCAGCTCCACCGCCACCGCGTGAGCCCATTCCGCCCATCATCAACCAGAAGAAGCCGACCATAAGGAGCATTGGTAAGATGTATGACAGAATTTGAATCCACATACCGCTTGTTGATGCTGCGACAACGTTAACTTGGATTCCTTTTTCATCCGCAGCTGCTTGCACATCTTTGATGATACTATCTGTCGGGATAATAAGTGATTGGAAATTTGACACTTTAGAAGTGTTACCTGGTAAAAATGAGAAGTTATTATTTCCTTCTACAGGTTTAGGTTCCTTATATTCGCCAGATACTGTAAACAGACTATCACTAGGCTGCATTTTCAGTGATTTTATATTGCCATCTTTAATGTCGCTCATCAATCTACTGTAGCTGATTTTATCAACATTTGATTGATTGCCACTAAAGAAAGCATTAATACCGAAAACAATGACGATTACAAGCAATACCCAACCAAGAGTGCTTTTAATAAAGCCCCCATTTTTGTTGTTGTTAGGATT
Organism: Lactococcus garvieae; assembly: GCF_016027715.1. Taxonomy (NCBI): domain Bacteria; kingdom Bacillati; phylum Bacillota; class Bacilli; order Lactobacillales; family Streptococcaceae; genus Lactococcus; species Lactococcus garvieae. The sequence goes on along the minus strand of NZ_CP065691.1, from coordinate 1,787,548 downwards.
TGGATTGTTCATATTTTCTTCTTTGCCTTTTATTTTTTTATCTCTTAGTTATAGCATACTTACCTATCTTTTGCTATTAGTAAGCCCTATCATGATCATTTTTCATACTTTGGTATGAGTTTTTTATTTGCTATAAATTTCTTCTTTTAGTACACCTACATAAGGGAGGTTACGATAATGATTATCATAATCAAGACCGAAGCCTACAACAAATTCATTAGGAATTGTAAAGCCAGTATAATCTGCATCAATTTCGACCACGCGACCTTCTGGCTTATCCAAAAGTGTAACAATTTTTACTGTAGCTCCGCGGTGTTCGAGAAGTTCTTTGAGATACTTCAAAGTACGCCCAGTATCGATGATGTCTTCAACAATAATAATTTCACGCCCTGATACAGGAGTAGCCACGTCAAGCAATAATTTCACTTCACCTGATGATTCTGTTCCTCCATGATAGCTTGAAACTGTCATGAAGTCTATTTCCAATTGAATATCCATGCGCTTAATCAATTCCGCAAGGAAGGGAACAGAACCACGTAGGATACCCAAAAGTAATGGATTTTTATCTTTATATTCATCAGCAAGAGTTTTTCCTAATTCAATCGTTTTTTCTTGAATTTCTTCTTCTGAAATGAGTATTTTTTTTATGTCTTTTTCAAGCATTATCAATATCCTCTCTTATAGTGGGTTTGACCCACAGCGTCCTTTTCATTTTATCATTTTTGAGGGCTTTACTCAAATCTGAAACTGTTAAACCCGTGATTGCATAAACATCTTTTTCCACTAGAATTAAAAAATTATCACGTTTCCTTAAATCTATGTGTTGATCTATAAAAAACTTTCTAAGTTTTTTATGATGACCATTAATAAAAATTACATCGCCTGGCTGGCGCTTACGTATCGTAATTTCTCCTGTGGGTGGAAGATCAACCCGCATAAAACGAGAGTCTTCCGGATCCTCATCACGTATTTCTAGATCTATTTCTTTGTTAGACGATTTAGGCGAGATGATAAAATGCTTATCACTTTTTATAAAAAAATAGTCTTTTGATAGTTCCGAATGATACTGTTGGGGCCTTTCAATAATCCATAACAATTCTTCAAATTTCGACTTAGACACTTGCAAATCTGGAAATTTTTCAAGATATTCTTGCAAAATAAAGTTTTGTAGAGCCCTTGACTGTTGAAGGAAGAGGGAAATATCTATTTCATCCTTTAATATCTCTAATTCTGCTATCTTATCTTTAATAACTGAAAAAGCCAAATTAATTTCTTCTGACATACTTAAAATTGCTTCAGAAAATTTTGGATTTTCTTTTGTCAAAGTAGGGATGTATTGATTTCGTATACGATTCCGTAAGTAGTCATTTCCTGCATTTGTTACATCCTCAAAGTATTCTGCAGCATCAAAATCCTTCTTTTCAAAATTCAGGAGAGGGCGAATGAGTTCTCCTGAACCGAAAGCTTGGCGTTCAGGAATACCTGTAAGATGCCGAAGGCGTCTTCCGGTGATTTGTCGCATCAGAACTGTCTCGGCCTGGTCCCCCTTATGATGAGCCGTGACAAGAGCTGTACAGCTTTTTTCTTGCATGACTTCCTGGAAAAAATCATAACGCATCTTGCGCCCTGCATCTTCACTGAAAGTTTCACCTGAGAAATGGGCAACCGAAAAGTCAACCCCGAGTGTGTACATTTTTTGACGAAGTTGCTCCTCTTCCCAATCTGCTACATCACGTAAACCATAGTTTACATGAGCTGTAAACAGTTCGATATCCAAAGTCTCCCTAAGTTCATAGAGCCAATTAAAAAGGGTCATTGAATCTTTACCACCAGATAAGGCAAGGAGAACTCGTCGATGACTCCTGAAGAAGTCCTTTTTCTGAACTACTTTCAAAAATTCATTCATTTTAAAACTCCATAAATATCTCTTGAAATTTGTGAAATCATTTGATCACTTCCGCCTTTAGTTTCGACTACTAAAATATACGGTTCAGGTGCAAAAACAATTGCGGCATCATGATTATAAGCATCTGCAGCTCCGATTTTATGAGCTACACGGATATTTTTGGGGACCCCAGCCTGAATCTTAATGTCATCAAATTGTGTACCAAACAAAGCGTTAAAAGAATAACCGCCTTCGTTGTAAAGTGCTTCTAGTATTTTTCCTGTCATTTCGGCGGACGCCTCACGTTCTACTGGATCCCAAGCTTGACCTGCCAGCTTGGTAATCTCGTTTTGAAATGCGGGCGAAAATTGACCAGTTTCATAGTAAGCAAGTAAATTACTTCCTACATTGTCAGAATTCTTTGCGGTGCGGTCAATAACCTCAGATAATGAATAGGAAACATTATTAGCAATTACAGGTAAAGTGCCCGTGCCCCCTGCTTCAAAAGAGCCTTTAAAGGTATTTATTGCAGTATTATATTGTAGCTTATCATTCAAAGTAGCCTGTCCTTCATTTAGACGTTTCTGTGTCCAATACAAAATAGGAAGTTTAGATAGGCTCGCTGCATATAACTTTTCTTTTTGGTTTACACCAACCGTAAACGGATTATTCAATTGTTTAACATAAATGGAGTACTTGGAATCATTGTATTTTTTATTTAATAATTCTTGTACTTGAAGCATCTTAGGATTCTCTAAGCGTAATTTATCTGAACTGATCCAACCTGTCTGTCCGCCATTAAAATTAACCTCATAATAGGTTCCCCAATGTGTTTTTGCAATCTGATTTGTTGTCAGTTGCTGTCCTTGACAGAGTGTAGTGTAAACTTCCTTGTCATACGTTGTAAACGGGTTATAATAGACCTCTGTCATCTTCGAAGTATATACTGTTGCTTTCTTTTCCTTTTTTGATAGAAGGATATCTGACACTATAGACTTTGTATCTGCTTTGATAAAAGTATGGTTTGCTAATTCAAATACATTATTGTTTACTTTGATAATATCTAATTGCGTTTTCTTAGGAAGCTCACCCACTTTTTGTTGAAGAGCTTTATCTTTATATACAGGCATACTCGTTAGGTTAACAGCACGAGAAGGAATTTCACTGTAATAAGTTGCTTGTCTTTGTTTTACTTCCTTAACTTTAGCTTCTGCATTGCCTTCTTTACCTTTTTGGGGCAAGACAAAAAAGGCTGGAATGATCATTATTATCATCACCAACCATACAGCAATATTAATTTTATTTTTCAGATTTTGCATTTTCTCAAACCTTTAAACTACTCTCTTTTGTAGTCATAGTCTTCTGAGGTCTCCATTTTTTATTTTTAACTGTTCAAGCTGCTCCGCACTTTCTTCTAAAAAGTGACCGAAAGTTTCTTTAAAATCTCTTTCGACAAATTTTAGTTCGTATTTCCCATCTTCATGTACTTTTAAAACTTCTATACCGATAAGGTCACCGGACTTAAATTTGCCATGTTTTTTTGGTAAATTTGACCAGCGAAGCAGTCCAGTTTTTGCATCAGAAAAAAGGACAAAAAGCCCAAATTTACTGATTGATTTTACTTTTCCAATCAAGGCTCTATCCCACCGTTAACAAGTTCTGGAATACTAAATACTTTTTCATTTGATTGTGAATCATCCAATTTTGCTCTGGCATATTTAGCCAAGAAAGTGGGATCCTTAAGTTTACTTATATCTGAACTTTTCAAGGCTAAATCACGATCTAAAGATGCATTCTTTTGAGCAGCTTGCGCTTCCATCTCAACTTGCTTTTGCAAATTTTGGTAAGACTGAACCACACTGATTGTTGCTAAGCTAAACAGCAACATTGCACCAACCAAAATAACACCTAAATGTTTCCGCTTAGGTAAATTGTGTTGTGTTTCTTCCATTCTTTTAGTCTTATTATAATCATTTTTCAAATGAATAATTTGTTTTTCCATTTTTCCTCCGAAAAAGTTATATATAAAAATTAAAGTTCAGTCTCAGCTGTAATCCTTGTTTCATTAAGAATTTTATACATTTTTTCTGCATCTTCTTTACGCGTAAATTCTTTAAGCTCTGAAACTTGGACCTCAACAATCTTATTTCCAAAACGAATTTCGATAATATCGTCAAATTTAACATCACTTGAAGATTTTGCTATTTTCCCATTGATTTTAATACGACCTTTATCCGCAACCTCTTTGGCCACAGGACGGCGTTTTATCAGACGAGAAACTTTTAAAAATTTATCTAATCTCATAGTGGTTATTATAACACACTTCAAGTCTTTTGAAAAATCAAGTGAAAAATTCTGTATAGCTCTAAAGGCTATCAATGAAAGAACTTACTTACAAAAAAAGAATAATGTTTCATATGAAACATTATTCTTTTTCGTGTTTATCTCTAAGCTCAGATAATTTTTCTGTAAACTTCATTATTTCACTTAGAAGGACCACATCTGTGCGTTTTTCAATCTTAAATCGAAAAGTCATTCTACCTAATTTTTCGCCGACACTAGCTTTCAAGGTTGTTTCTGACAAGGCTTCAAAATACTCTTGGGGGTCATACATCGTATTAGCAGATTTGGCCATACTCAATACAACTTCAAATTTGGTCTTCTCAATTTTTTCAACCAAGGCATTGTCCGCAAACGTTTTTAATAAACCGACTTCTAAAAGATAAGCAACCTCATCTGGATATTCGCCAAATCGGTCCATCAATTCATCTTGAAGTTCTTCATAATTTTGACGATTATCAACCTGACGAATACGTTTGTAAATTTCAATTTTTTGACGCTCATCTCCAATGTAATAACTAGGAATAAAGGCATCTAGTCCTAGTAATATCTCGGAATTCGTCTTCGTTTTAGCCTTCTCTCCACCCATACGTTTATGGACTGCTTCCTCAAGCAACTGTGAGTAAAGTTCAAATCCGACAGAATCAATGAAGCCAGATTGCTCAGCCCCAAGTAAATTACCTGCCCCACGTATAGATAGATCTCGCATAGCTATTTTAAAGCCAGATCCTAACTCAGTAAACCCTTTAATGGCTTCTAAACGTTTTTCAGAAACTTCCGACAATATTTTCTCTGGTTTATACATAAAGTAAGCATAAGCTACACGGTTACTTCGCCCAACGCGGCCGCGCAATTGATACAGTTGAGAAAGACCCATCATATCCGCATTCTCAATAAATAGAGTATTGGCATTAGGAATATCCACCCCTGTTTCAATAATGGTTGTAGCCACTAAAACATCATAGTCTCCATTAATAAATTCCATCAAGGTATTTTCTAATTGGATTTCAGTCATCTGCCCATGAATATAACCGATCCTTGCTTCAGGAATAAGTTCTTCAAGCTGTGAAACTTTTTGCTCAATACTGTCTACTCTATTATGAATATAGTAAACTTGCCCACCACGTGAAATTTCTCGCAAAACAGCATCACGAACTACACCATAGTTTGTTTCTAGCACATAGGTTTGGACGGGGTAGCGGTTAGTTGGAGGTGTCTCAATAACGGATAAATCCCGGATACCTAACATGGACATATGCAGTGTTCTTGGGATCGGTGTTGCAGTTAGAGTCAATACGTCAACCTGCGTTTTTAACTCTTTCAGTCGTTCCTTATGTTTTACACCGAAACGTTGTTCCTCATCAATAACCATTAATCCTAAATCAAGAAATTCAACATCTTTTGACAAAAGACGATGAGTACCAATAATCAGGTCAATGCGTCCTTTTTTTAGCTTATCTAATATTTCAGTCTGTTGTGCCTTTGTTTGAAAACGACTCAAGACAGCAATGTTTACACCAAAGTTTACAAAACGTTCCATGAAGTTATTGTAATGTTGTTCAGCTAAAACTGTAGTTGGCACTAGAATAGCAACCTGTTTACTATCATTTATAGCTTTGAAAGCTGCACGCATAGCTACTTCCGTTTTACCAAAACCAACATCACCCACTAAAAGACGATCCATTGGTCGCTCAAGTTCCATATCTTTCTTAATTTCATTGATTGAGCGGATCTGATCAAGAGTTTCTGGGTAAGCAAAACCATTATCAAATTCTTCTTGATTAGTATCATCAGGTGAGAATGCGTGTCCTTTTAAAGCCTGTCTTGCAGAATAAAGTTTAATCAAGTCCTCAGAAATATCTTCAACTTGCTTGTTAACTGAAGCCATTGTTCTACGCCAACGGCCATCATTAAGTTTATTGATCTTAGGAGATTTTCCTTCAGCAGCAGAATATTTGCTTAACAGATTCAAATGATCTACTGGGACAGAAATAGTATCGCCATTTTGATATTGAATTGTCAGATAATCTCGGTGCATGCCCGAAACTTCAATCGTTTGGATACCTAGATATTTACCAATACCATGGTTTTTATGTACAACATAATCACCAATCTCTAGCTCATTATAATCTTTTAAACGCTCAGCATTGGTAATATTTAAACGACGTGTTTTTTTCTTTCGTGCTTTCCCAAATATTTCTGATTCGGTAATAACAACTAACTTTTCATCAATAAAATTAAAGCCATTTGCCAAGTTCAAATCAAGTAGATTTACTTTTCCTTTTTGTATTTCTTCAGCCGAAACTATTTGGAAATCGAATTCTAGCTTTTGTAACTCTGTTCTTAATTTTTCAGAAGCCACTGCTAAGATAACTGTAAAACCTTGTTTTACAAACCTGTCAACTTCAGTGTAAAAGAGTTCCATTTGCCCAAAAAACTGTTGCATTGTATGTTGATTGAAATTATACAATGAATCAAATTTTATATTCCCTAAACCTTTTTGGAAATTAGAGAAAAAGCTGGCTGGCTTATGGGTACGAATTTTAGAAATTACATCTAGAAGATAAGATTGACCTTCAAATGAACGGCCCATACTCTTTTCAGAAACAATAAAATCTGCAAGCTCCTGCTCTGTCTTATTGTTTGCTTCATTAATTTTTTGAAAATCATCAATAAAGAACTGAATGTTTTTAGGAAAATAATTTAAAAGAGAAGAGGGTTTTTCATAGAAATATTCTGCAAATTTACGCAAATCTTTATGGTAATAATGATTTTCTGCAGCAGCAATAACTTCTTCAAAATAAGATTTTGCAGTAGCATCTGTTATATTTTCGAGATTTTTGGCCATGGATTTGACGCCTTGATCAAACTCCCAAGGCATCAATATAAAATCACTGGCGGGATAAATCTCAACCTGTTCCATATTTTCAAGAGAACGTTGACTTTCACTATCAAAGGCTCGAATGGAATCTACTTCATCCCCAAAAAATTCTAAACGTAAAGGTTGAGCAACATCTAGAGGATAAATATCGACAATATCTCCACGTTGTGAAAATTCACCTGGAACCATCACACGTTGTGTTTTTTCATAACCGGCATTCGATAGCATCTCTACGAGGTTAGTCATATCAAACTCATCACCTTGAGTGAGGAGAAGATAGTTCTCTTGAAAATTATCCGGATGTGGTAATAAAGAGCGCAAAGCCATAAATGGAACGACCAAAAACCCTGTTTGATGTGTATCGAGCAGGAAATTTAGAGCTTCTAGACGATAGGCTGTACGATCTTTACTGGCTATAGCAAATTCCGCATACACATTATCATCTGAAAAAAATTGATAAACATTTTTCTCATCTAACAGATTAGACAGTTCATCATATAGTTCATTTGCATGAAACTGATTATCAGTGATAATCACATATTTATCAGGATTATTGTCATAGGCATTCGCCATGGCCATGGCCTTAGCTGTTCCTGAAAGTCCTGTTAAGAGAGTACGTTCTGACTTAGCAAAACTTCTCTGCCATGATTGTAGATCATGGTTCTGGTCAAAAAATTCGTTTATTTTCATTGTCCGTTAAATTTATTCATTGCTTTAGCAAAATCACTTGATTCTACATAATACTTCACTGCATCCACTGCTTTACTTATACCTGTTTGTGCAATTTCTGAATTTTCCTTGTCAAATTTTGATAAAACATGTGCGACTACCGTCTTGCCATTCTCCGGACGTCCGATGCCGATTTTTACGCGGTTAAATTGTTCTGTTCCTAAATGCGTAATTGTTGATTTAATTCCTCTTTGTCCACCTGAGGAACCTTTTGAACGCAAACGTACTCGTCCAACAGCAGAATCCATATCATCAACAATCACGGTTAAATCTGAAGGATCCATATTGTAATAAGTTAACAGAGGTTGGATAGCTCGTCCTGACTCATTCATAAACGTTTGAGGCTTTACAAGAAAAATCTTCTCACCGTTCACAAAAGTTGAAGCGACCTCTGCCATGAAAGTTTTTTCCATACTAAAATTTACACCATACTCGTGTGCAAGTAAATCTAGGGCCATAAAACCCATGTTATGTTTTGTTTTTTCATATTTATCCCCTGGGTTACCAAGGCCTACAATCATTTTTGTCATCTTTTCTCCTGTTTCCAAAAAATAGCAAAAGGCTGATTTTTACAAATCAGCTCTTTTTAGTTAATGCAAACGTTTTTTGCTTGTAATTTTAAATACTGTGACAAAGTTTTTAAACATTAAAGCGGAATTCCATGATGTCTCCATCTTGTCCAACATATTCTTTACCTTCTTCGCGTAAGCGACCTGCCTCTTTTACAGCTTTTTCACTGCCGTATTTCATCAAATCATCGTAAGACATTGTTACAGCACGAATAAACCCTTTTTCAAAGTCACTATGAATAACGCCCGCTAGCTGAGGAGCTTTCATGCCACGTTTAAAGGTCCACGCACGCACTTCTTTTTCACCCGCTGTAAAGTAAGTGGCAAGACCAAGTAGGTGGTAAGCAGCTTTAGTTAATTTATCTACACCTGATTCTTCTAAACCGAGGGCTTCTAAAAATTCTGCTTTATCTTCATCATCCAGTTCAGCGATTTCTTCCTCGGCACGAGCTGAAATAACGACAACCTCAGCATTTTCCGTTGCTGCAAACTCACGAATTTGTTTCACATATTCAATATCATCGGGAGCACTTACTTCATCTTCACCAACATTTGCAACATATAAGACTGGTTTAGTCGTCAACAAGAAAAGTTGCTTAACAACTTTTTGTTCTTCTTCATCAAACTCTACAGTACGCGCAGATTTACCATCTTCCAAAACGGGTTTAATTTTTGATAAAACATTAAATTCTGCCACAGCGTCTTTATCTTTAACTGTACGGGCTACTTTTTCAACACGCGCATAACGTTTATTTACAGACTCTAAATCTGCAAGAATTAACTCCAAGTTAATTGTTTCAATATCCGCTAAAGGGTCAACAAAAGAATCTTCACGATTATTTTCACGCATAACATTTTCATCATCAAATGCACGAACGACGTGTACAATCGCATCAACTTCACGAATATTTGCTAAAAATTTATTCCCCAGACCTTCTCCTTTAGAAGCTCCTTTGACAATACCGGCAATATCTGTAAATTCAAAAGTTGTGGGTACAGTTTTTTTAGGTTTAATTAATTCTGTAATTTTAGTCAAGCGTTCATCTGGAACTTCAACCATACCTACGTTAGGTTCTATTGTTGCGAAAGGATAATTTGCTGCTTCCGCTCCAGCTTTTGTAATTGCATTAAAAAGAGTAGATTTTCCGACATTGGGAAGGCCGACGATACCTGCTGTTAAAGCCATATTTATACATTTCTCCGTAAAATTTTATAGTCACCCAATTATACCTTAAATCATTAAAAAAGACAAAAAAGCAAATGCTCTCTTTTTCTTTCCATCAAACTTATATATTTAGGATATCAAATATTTTTTAGACATAATTATTCTCATAACACTTCTGTAGAAAGGTGAATTATGCCAATCATTCAAAATGCACTCCAGCTTCAGAATTCTCTCTATAATTAAGTAAAAAAAAGTGCTGACTACTTTGTCAGCACTTTTTTTATTTTTTTATTAAAGTCATTACGGTTCATCATCACAATATGATCACAATTTGTACAACGTATTTTTATGTCTGCTCCCATACGGACAATTTCCCAGCTGTTGGCCTTCTTACCTGTTGATTTAATTATACATGCATGAGGTTTTTTCATCTCAACAACTGACCCTAAATCATAGTTTATCATCCTAAATCCTTTCTATAATAACCCTTTCTGGCCCCCCTAATAAAATTAAATACTTTTCAATTTGGTTGACACCATAAGCTTTTCTCAATGCCTCTGCATAGAGCTCCATTTGCACTTCATAAGTGCTTTTTATTTCAGCAATTTGACTCAAACTACGGAAGCGATCTGTCTTATAGTCAAACAGAACAATTTTATCTTCAAATCTGATAAACCCATCACATATCCCACGTACAATATACTGTTCCTGAGCTATTTCATCAGTCCTTAGCATTGAAAAAGGTGCCTCTTTAGTGGTTTTATCAACATTATCCATCAATAATTTACCAAAATCGGTATCAAACAGAGTCAATATTTTTGGTAAATCAATTTTGTTCTTTAATTCCTCACTAAGATTCATCTGATCCAGAGTTTGTTGGAAATCTAATAAATTAGGGTGAGAAAAATCTGAAAGTTGCATAAAGCTATGTATAGCTGAACCAATCTCTGCGGCAGTAATTTTTGGTTTGGCAAAATCAAATAATTCTAATTTTTTAACACGTACATGTTCACTGGAAGGTAAAACATTACCCAATTCTAATTGTTTTTCATAGCTTCTTTTTTTGACTTGACTAGGAGTCTGGATGCTAGACAACTCTGTAGCAGCAACTTTAGGATACTGATAATTCATGATTCGACGTGCCTCTTTGACATCATCCAAGTTATCCATTATTTTATCAAATTTTTTCGATTCATCTGCTAATTTTTTGAAATCCAGATGTGCTGTAAACTTTTTATCAATATCTTGTAAATCAGCAAAATTACTTAGTTTTACCTCCATAGGCAATGAATGAGCAGTATGAAGAGCTAAAAGCCAATGTTGGTATCCCGTTGCTGCCTGTCGATATTTATCGGGAAGGATACCATTTTCTAGTTTGATACTCGCATATTTTTCTAACTCTTTTTTCTTAACTTTACCCACCATGTAAAGTTTTTTCTTAGCACGCGTAAAGGCTACATAAAGGACACGCATTTCTTCAGATAAAGTAGCATTACGTTTTAAATCTTTATTGACAATATAGGGAAGAGTATCCATTTTGACCAAGGCATAAGGAAAGTCTGTCTCAACAGCTGCTTCATTTTTCAAATCTGCCGTGTATTTCATCCCTAAACCATTTTCCCGCGTAAGTATCACAGACTCTCTCAAATCTTTCTGATTGAATTTGGTTTGTAAATTCATTAAGAAAACAACATCAAACTCTAAACCTTTTGACTTGTGAAAAGTCATCACTCTCACAGCATTTTGAGGGAGTTTGATATTTACAGAGGCAAGATCATTATTTTGCTCCATAAATTTATCAATCATTTTTATGAATTTAAATAATCCCTTATAGCCAGAACTTTCATAAGATTCAGCGCGGATGGATAGGGCTTGGAGATTGGCTTGTCGCATTTCTCCATTAGGAAGAGCCCCTACATAATCCATGTAATATGTTTCTGTATAAATTTTCCAGAGCAATTCATGTATAGAAATTTCGTTTACAAGTTTACGCCATGCTGTAAACTTGTCTAAGAATGAAGAAATTTTATCTTTAAGTTGGGGAGTGATTAATTCACCATCTGTTATTTGTAATTTTTTCCAAAAGCGTGTATCAGAACCTGCACTTAGACTAATCCTTGTCAGCTCATCTTCTGTAAATCTAAACATTGGTGAGCGCAAGGTGGCTACAAGTGAAATATCATAGAGAGGATTATCAATAGCACGTAAAACATCCAAAATTAAAATTACTTCAAGTGATTTTAAAAAGTCAACGCGCCCTTCATCGAGTACAACTGGAATATCATAAGCTTTAAGAATATCTTCTATTTTATTATTTTGAGATTTTGATCGCACTAGTAAGGCAATATCTTTATACTCTAAATTTTCATCTGAGGTTATTAAATCTTTGATTTTTTGGGCAACAATTTTAATTTCACCATCACTAATTTGCTCCGTATCATCTTCAGATGAATCTTCCTCATACAGAAGAAGTTCAGGGTAAAAATTGGCGTCAGCATGTTCAGGATAATCTACAATATTTCCTTGAACCAACTCCTCCTCTTTACCATACACCATCTCACCAATATCTTCATTCATCAAATGTTTAAATACTTCATTCGTAAAATCTAAGACCTCCCCACGAGATCGAAAATTTTCTTTCAAACGAATAAGTTGGTTGGGATTGTTCTCTTGGGCGTAATAATGATATTTTTTAAGAAAAAGACGAGGGTCAGCTAGACGGAAGCCGTAGATAGATTGCTTTATATCACCGACCATAAAAAGATTATTTGTTCCATCACCATTTTTACTAAGTAAACGTAACATCGCTTCTTGAACATGGCTTGTATCTTGATATTCATCAATCATTATTTCACTATATTTCTCACGATAGGCTTTTGAAATATCTGAATTTTCTTCTAGTATTTGAATCGCAAAGTGAGCAATATCCGAATATTCAAAAGCATTTTCCGAACGTTTTCTCTCAAGGTAAATTTTATAAAAATAAAGAACAAATTTTTGAAGATTTTCAGCCATAATTTTTGCTTCAGGCTGATATTTTTCAATCGTCGGTAAATGTTTAACTTTTTCAAGAAAATCACGGACTAAACCCGGATCTGTCTTAGTTCCTATTACTGTTTTGAATATTTCTGCTAAAATTTCATCTTTTTTAAGCGACCAACGCGAAAAATCAAGAGATCGAAAGAGCTCCGTAAACTGTCCATAATCTTGCTTATCCAAACTCTCAAATAAATATTCTTGATTATCAAGGACAATCTGTGCTTTCTCTAATGTTTTAGCTGTTAAATTTTTCTCATCGATGGACCTTTGCAAAGCTAGAATAAAATCTTCCATTTTATATCTAATATTATTTGCAAAGTTATCTGGTAAATCTGCAAACTTTTGATATAAATCAAACCCTTTGAGGAAGTCATTTTCTAACCACTTTTCTGGATTTTCTGTGGCTGATGCAAAGCTGTATATAGTGTAAACTACATTTTGAAAACCTTTGATATTTCTATCTTTGGAGAAATTTTTGACTAGCTTTTCAAAAGATATTTTATCTATTTTAGCTGCGGTATCAATAACATCGTTCTCAGAAAAATACTGTTCTACAAGATCTTCAAATACTTCTTGTTTTATAAGATCACTTTCTGTCTGATCAGCTAAGATTCGAAAATTAGGATCTACATCTACACGATTAAAGTGCGTACGTAATAGCTTTTGTGTAAAGCTGTCCATTGTTCCAACATCTGCATTGGGCAAATTTTGTAGTGCAAGTTTTATTCGTTGATTTTCAAGTGTATCCTGAGACAGTTGACTTGCTTGTTTCAAATCTTTTTCCAAGCGCATGCGCAGTTCTGCTGCAGCTTTTTTGGTGAAGGTAGAAATAAATAAGCTTTCAATATCAATACCATTTTTTATCTTTTCAACGATACGATTAGCCATGACAAAGGTTTTTCCTGAACCCGCACTGGCAGAGACTAATATATTATGTCCTTGGCTATGTATTGCTTCTTCCTGTTCTGGTGTCAATTTCACATCAGTCATTTGCTTCCCCTCCCTTCAATTCTTCAAGAATTTCTTTGCGATCTTTCTTACCTATTTCACGTGCGTCACTCATATGTCTATTGGCTTCAAAGCGACAAATTGATTTCAAGGGACAGTATCTGCAACCATGCACATTTCCAGACTTATCAATACCTTCTTTAGTCATGACTGGATTGATAGCTATCTCTCCCTCACGAATTCGCTGACCTGCGTGAACATAATGTTCTTCATTAAGTTTTATTAAACTTTCAAACTCTTCCTGATTATAGACGTTATTTCGATTAATATTTACAAAATCAATGTCCTTGCTTACTTTATCCTTATATTCCTCTAAAATAAGGCCTTCATATCGCATATTTTTAGCAATTAAAGCAGAAATTTCACCCAAATAATCAACATCCGAAAGGTTAATTGCCTCATTTTTTAGATGTAAATATAAAGCTCCCCACAGTTTTTGATCTGCATTCATCTGTTTTAAAACATCGAGGTATGTTAGAAACTGTAAATTCGTGCCATCATAAGCTGAAGATAAATCAAACTTGTGCTGACTCGATTTATAATCAATGGCACCAATACTGTCTTCAAAAAATTGATCAATACGGTCAATACGACCTCGTAGATTAATTTGGTCTATATTAAAACTACCCAGCTCGCTTTGAGGAAAGCCAAAAGCACTTTCCGTGGCTAAAGTTTTAATTTGATTATTTTCTAAACCTTTTTTCAAAATGACAGAAGTTTGTTTTACAATTTCGCCGAGATTTGCCCATGTAAATTGCGAAGTAGCATCTTGAGTGAAATATCGTTCATACTCACTGTCAACTTCGTGTAAAATACTTTCTAACTGTAAGTCGAAGTTTTCACTGTTCAAGTTCGGTCTTACTAAAAGCTTTTCAAAGACTTCATGAAAGAAGTTTCCAACAACTTTCGAATTCAAATCAATATTTTCAAAACTTTCTAGACCTAAAGTTTTTTCTAAAAAATATTGATATTCACAATTATAAAAACGTTCAAAACTACTTACTGAAGCATAAATTTCGTCACTGTAAACTTCTTTTACAGTTTCTGGTGCTAAAGGAACGGGGGTAATGTCTTGATCCAGATTAAGAATAAGCTTTTGAAACTCTTGATTTTCTTTCGTAAGTATTCTAAATAAACTAGACCAAAAGGCACGCTTGTCATTTTCGGTTTCAGTATCCGTTTGAGCAAGTATATGTTCTATTTTACCTATATTTGAAATTAAGGAACGCTTGTTACCGATATGCTCAACAGTTTCTGCTAGGTTAACAGAAGATACTTCACGTTTAATACTTTCTCCTGCTTTGGTGTGATTTATAAAAAGCTGAAGTAGTGGTGAGATATCATCCTGTATGTTGGCATAAATTTGTGGAGTAGAAAGAACTAATTTTTCGGTTGCAGCATTCATTAAAGATAAACTTGTAAATGTGTTTTTACTGTAATTTGTGACGTTCATCTGTTCAATAAAACGAAAATCCTCATGCGATACATTTTCATTAATAGCTGCCCGTTCCTCATCTGACAATAAACTAGAATTTTTCTTTACTTTAGGAAAGTTAGCCAAAGTTAAACCAATAGCATAGATATATTTATTAGTTCTCGCCTCAACAAGTTCATAATCTTTAATATTTACCACATCAACATTTGCTGGTATCTGACGGTATTTAGCATTCTTTAATCCAGCTAAAATTAAATCTAAAAATTCTAAAACCTTCATCTTTTGATCAGCAAAAATAGCTTGAAACTCTCTCAAATTAGATAAAAGCAGTTTCCAAACTTGTTCATATTTATCAGCCAAGACATGATTATTTTCATAATCTGCTTGATTATAGAGTAGATTAATATTTTCTAAAATATTTCCATCCTGGATAAATTGTTGAAAGGCTTCAATCCAAGCACTTCCCGTTTTTTCTGTGCTTCCTTTCAAAAATATTTGTAAGGCGGATTTTTCACCAAGGATTTCTTCTCTTAATTTTTCAATTTGTTCTAACTCTAAAAATTCACTTTCATCAAAAGAAGTGGCAAAACTTTTTCTGCCTCGTATTTTATATTTATTGACATAATATTCAAAGTAGTCAAGTGAGTCTTGATTAAAGTTTACACTGGTGTAAACTTTACTTTTAAGCAAGTTAACGACATCATTGGTTCGATAATTATTCTTTTTAATTGCGTAAAGACTTTCTAAAAGAATAATTAAGGGATGTTGACTCATTGACTCTTCTTGAGCATAAAAGAAAGGTATGTCATACAAGTCAAAAGTTTCTTGAACAGGGATAGCATATGCACTAACATCCCCTACTAAAACAGTAAACTCTTTAAATGATGCACCTCTTACTATTTTCTGACGAATATCTTTAGCAACAGCTTCGATTTCAGCGATTTGATTTTCTGCTTCCCAGATTTCAAAATGTTCTCTGTCTTGATTCCTAAATTCAATAGTCTCTTTTTCACGAAGAAAATTCGTTTCTATCTCAATCAAATTAGTTATCTTTTGATAAACCGTAGGCGCAATTGTCTCTCGAACAGATTTTACTTTAGCTGAAAATTTATTTCGGAAACGCTCAATCATTTCTAAAGCGTCCCTGTAAACGGAAAGAGAAAAATCTGTCAACTTGTAATCTGTTTCTGTGGCATAAGTGCCAATTATTACTTCGGAAGCTTGCTGTTGAAGAATACCAATGAAGTTTTCTTCCTGCGCCGTAAAACGAGTATAACCATCAATAATAAAGACCGCATCGCGAAATCCCGAGGTAAATTTACCCTCTATTATATTTTGAATAAAAGCTTGAAATTCTGAAAAATTGGCATAAGAAGCATTCAGTTCTTCTTCAAAGCGCTCCAAAATCGAAGACAATTCTTCATTTTTAGGGCTAACAGGTAAATCAGAAAAAGTTAAATTTGCCGTGAGTAGTTCTGCACGCAAATTTACCAGCATTTCTAGAAAAGCTGACGAATTTTGTAAATTATGGTAAAGGGGAAGTTCTTCTTTAGAAAAAGACTTTAAAACTTTCCGGAAAAGCATACTTAGTCCTGACTGACTGAGCTCAATTTTTTCCTCGCTAGCTCCATCTTTGCGGTCAAAATAGTATGGAAGCTGTTTAAAACGCGTCACATACAAATCAAAAACTGCTGTATCTTTCCCTGAATTAATTCGCTCTAAGATATCTTTTTCTTTTTCAAAAGACATTGAAGAAGGAACAATATAATATACTTTTTTTCCTGTTTTTAGAGCAGTTTTAGCTCGTTCAAGAAGGAAGGCTGTTAAATCCTGTGTGATTTCAGTATAAATGATTTCCATAAAAAAATAGACCTCACTTTCGTTAAGTCTATTCTAACATTTTTTAGTTTGTTCTAACAGGTGTGATAAGTTGGACAAAACTATCTGTATCATTTTTAGGAAGAAGAGTGAAAGGACGAACATTTGAAATAAATCGAATACGAACTTCAGCTTCCTTGATTACACGAAGCGCATCAATCAAATATTGAGGGTTAAAACTGATAGCTAAATCTTCACCAGTTTTTTCAATAGTTGTCAACTCTTCATGTACACTACCAACTTCAGGAGAGTTAGCAGTAGTTATGACTGAATCTCCTGATACTGTAAGTTTAACTGTACCATTTGCAGTTGCATTAGATAAAAGACGTGCACGTTCCATCGTACGACGTAAAGCTGCAACATCAAAAACCAAATTCAAGCTATAATCCTCTTCATTTGGAATCAATCGATTTGTATCAGGATAAGTGCCTTCAATTAAACGACTATAGTAGCTCACGCGCTCATTGCGAAAGAGAATTTGATTATTGGCAAGCAAGATGTCAAGATCTTCTTCATCGTTGGTAAATACATTTTTAAAACTTTGAATTGATTTACTTGGTAATACTACATCAAAATCAGAACCTTCATTTTCCAGAACAAGAAGACGTTGGCTCATGCGATGTGAGTCTGTCGCAACTGCTTTAAGATTCTTCTTGTCAGATAAAATCAAATGAACACCCGTAAAAATAGGACGACTTTCTTGTGTACTTACAGCAAATACAGTTTCTGTAAAAATTTCTTTCAGGAAGCCAACGTTAATTTTAAGTGGATTTTCTTGAGAAACTTCTTGAATACGAGGATATATTTCTGCGTCTTGGCCTTTTAAAGTAATTTCTGATTTACCAGAAGTCAAAAGGACTTGTTTTTGTTCTAATTCTTCAAATTCTAAAGTAAGTTCAGGCATCTGACTAACAACACTTTCGAAGAAAGATGCTTCTAGTAGAATACTACCTGTATCCGAAATATTCATACCAGCATCTTTATCATTTGCTGGTAAAAAGTTTTCAATAGAAATTTGACCATTTGATCCAGTTAGAGTAATTCCTTCAGTTGTAACAGTAATTTTTAATTTAGTTAAAGCAGGAATAGTCACTTTAGAACCAATTGCTTGTTTTGTAATTTTTAGTGCATTTTGAAAAGCTACTTTATTAATTGAAAATTTTATCATGAGTGTCCTTTTCTTTATTATTTATTTATATAAATATATTAGTAATAGTAGTAGGTCCTGTGAGTATGGGGATAAGCTCCAAAACATGAATTTTTACTAAGTTTTCCACTGTGCATAAGTAGAGGATAAGTCTAGGAAAAACCACCTAAGTTTTCCACAGGCTTTTTTATTGGAAGAGACGCTTAATAGCATCAATGTCCTTTTGAACATCAATATCATTCTTCATTTTCTCAGTAATTTGTTTATGAGCATACATGACTGTCGTATGGTCACGCCCGCCAAACTCATTTCCAATTGCTGGAAGGCTAAGAGCTAAGAGTTCCCGAATTAAATACATAGCAATTTGCCTCGGAAATGCAATTTCCTTAGGGCGTTTAGGCCCCACCAAATCCGCCGTTGATACATGGTAGTATTTGGCAACTTCATCTTGAATTTTTTTGACTGTCAGATTAGATAACGGCTGTTGCGTGTTACTCTTCAAAGAACGTAATGCTTCACTTGCAGTGTCAATATTAACAATAGTTTGATTATTTGTTTTTGCAACAAACTCTACTCGATTCAAAGCACCTTCAAGCTCTCGAACGTTGGAGTCAATCTGACCAGCAATATAGCTAAGCGTTTCTTGAGGAAACTCGAGATTACTGCTTTCCGATTTAGTTTGTAAAATAGCCATACGCGTTTCGTAATCTGGCGCAGTAATATCAGTAGTCAAGCCCCAAGAGAAGCGAGTAACTAAACGTTCTTCAAGTTTATTTAATTCCTGTGGGATGCGGTCTGAAGTCAACACGATTTGCGCTCCACGGTCATGAAGCGTATTAAAAGTATTGAAAAACTCGTTTTGCGTTCCCTCTTTGTCACTAAAGAACTGTACATCGTCAAGGAGAAGTATATCTAGATTGCGATATGTTTCTTCAAACTTTGCCATTTGCCCTTTACGTGTTGCATTAACATAATCATTGACAAAAGTTTCGGCAGATACATATTTGACTTTAGAATGAGGATTATCCTTGAGGATTTCATTGCCAATAGCATGCATCAAATGTGTCTTGCCAAGTCCTGACCCGCCATAGATAAAGAGCGGATTATAGACATCACCAGGTTTATCAGCAACAGCAAAAGCCGCAGCTTTTGCCCATTTGTTACCTTCACCTTGAATATAATTATCAAAGATGTACTTTGGATTTAACCTTGTGAATTCAGGAGTTGCAAGCGCGGGAGCCTCGTCAAGACCATCGAATTCATGCATTTCTTCTTCAAGCTTTTCTGAAACTTCTTCTTCTGAAAGTAAATTGAAACGAATTGGACGATCAAATACTTCAAACCCAGCCGTGCTAATCAAGCCTTCCTGACTACGCCAAAAATCCTTATGAAATTTTGCTCCTACAATAATGGTGGCAATATCATTTTCGATTTCTAACAATTGAGCGGGCTCAATAAAAAAATCATAAGACTGCGGTTTGATATTTTTTTTCGCTAATTCTTTTACTCTCGTCCAAAATTCTTTTTTTTCTTTTTGGAGAGTCATATTTTTCCTCTAACTATATTAAATTAAGTAGAACCTATTATATCATGTTGATAACTATTTATCCACCGTTGTTGAAAAAATATTTGAGTTTTCCACAGAAGTGGATAACTATTACCGAAATTGTGGATAATGTGTATATCTAAAAAGTTTTCCACAGGAACGAAAAGGTATATCAAAGGGTGTGAGGCTTTTTCCACAGATATGAAAAAGATAAATTTTGTGCATAAATCTTGGGATAAAAAAATCCACAGCAATGCTACTGTGAACTTTTTGTTAATATTTCT
Organism: Lactococcus garvieae; assembly: GCF_016027715.1. Classification (NCBI taxonomy): domain Bacteria; kingdom Bacillati; phylum Bacillota; class Bacilli; order Lactobacillales; family Streptococcaceae; genus Lactococcus; species Lactococcus garvieae. The sequence goes on along the minus strand of NZ_CP065691.1, from coordinate 1,767,642 downwards.
ATGACTTCTTCCAATTTTTCTAAGTTATCAAATTGTAGTTCAATTTTTCCTTGTTGTTTACTTTGATTAAAGGAAATTTTGTTACTGATACCAAGATTTTTTGTAATTTCTTTTTCCTTTTTTTCTATATAAATGCTTTTTTTACTTCCATTTTTTTTATCATTGTTTTTTTTATAAATAATATTCTCAAGTTGTCGAACATTCAATTTATCGGCTACTGTTCTGTTAGCTAAAGTAATCTGCTTTTCTTCATTTTCCTCAGCAAGAAGGGTTCTGGCATGAGCTAAAGTTAATTTTTTATCTTCTAATAGTAGAAGAACAGGGCGGGGGAGTTTTAAGATTCTAAGGAGATTTGAAATATAGGAACGAGATTTCCCCAAATGTCTAGCTACTTCTTCATGTGTCATCGAGCTTTTTTCAATAATTTTTTTAACGCTCTCAGCTTCATCCAAAGGATCCATATTATCTCTTTGAAGATTCTCTAAAATAGAGAGGACCATCATATCATCATCTGAATATGAACGAATAATTGCAGGTACTTTATCTAATTTTGCTAATTTTGCTGCACGCAATCGTCGCTCTCCTGCAAGTAACTCATAACCTAGTAGATTACTTTTACGTACTATTAGAGGTTGAAGTATACCACTTGCTTCTATAGACTTAGCTAGCTCATTCAACTTATCTTGGTTGAAATTTTTACGAGGCTGATATGGGTTTTTACTTATTTCCTCTATTTTTAACTGATAAATTTTTTCATCCATGTGCTAATAATATCATAAAATAGAAAAAACGAGAATTAAATCAAATAAATTATACAAGACAAACCCGACAACGGCGGGGTTTTCCGAACGTAGGCGAAAAAAAAGGTAAAAATTCACAGTTTATTCTTGACAGCTGGGAGGTAGTTTGATAGAATATAATAGTTGTCGCGAGAGAGCACATCTCTTGAGAGAGCGATAGACCTTTGAAAACTGAATAAAGTAGAATGACTATATGCGAGAAGGGAACTTCTTGTATACCAACTGTCAATTCAATAATGAAAGACAAAACAAAAACACAGCCAGTTCATTTGTGAACTAAAATTAAATGAGAGTTTGATCCTGGCTCAGGACGAACGCTGGCGGCGTGCCTAATACATGCAAGTCGAGCGATGATTAGAGATAGCTTGCTATCTTTATGAAGAGCGGCGAACGGGTGAGTAACGCGTGGGAAATCTGCCGAGTAGCGGGGGACAACGTTTGGAAACGAACGCTAATACCGCATAACAATGAGGATCGCATGATTCTTATTTAAAAGAAGCAAATGCTTCACTACTTGATGATCCCGCGTTGTATTAGCTAGTTGGTAGTGTAAAGGACTACCAAGGCGATGATACATAGCCGACCTGAGAGGGTGATCGGCCACACTGGGACTGAGACACGGCCCAGACTCCTACGGGAGGCAGCAGTAGGGAATCTTCGGCAATGGGGGCAACCCTGACCGAGCAACGCCGCGTGAGTGAAGAAGGTTTTCGGATCGTAAAACTCTGTTGTTAGAGAAGAACGTTAAGTAGAGTGGAAAGTTACTTAAGTGACGGTATCTAACCAGAAAGGGACGGCTAACTACGTGCCAGCAGCCGCGGTAATACGTAGGTCCCAAGCGTTGTCCGGATTTATTGGGCGTAAAGCGAGCGCAGGTGGTTTCTTAAGTCTGATGTAAAAGGCAGTGGCTCAACCATTGTGTGCATTGGAAACTGGGAGACTTGAGTGCAGGAGAGGAGAGTGGAATTCCATGTGTAGCGGTGAAATGCGTAGATATATGGAGGAACACCGGAGGCGAAAGCGGCTCTCTGGCCTGTAACTGACACTGAGGCTCGAAAGCGTGGGGAGCAAACAGGATTAGATACCCTGGTAGTCCACGCCGTAAACGATGAGTGCTAGCTGTAGGGAGCTATAAGTTCTCTGTAGCGCAGCTAACGCATTAAGCACTCCGCCTGGGGAGTACGACCGCAAGGTTGAAACTCAAAGGAATTGACGGGGGCCCGCACAAGCGGTGGAGCATGTGGTTTAATTCGAAGCAACGCGAAGAACCTTACCAGGTCTTGACATACCAGTGCTATCCTTAGAGATAAGGAGTTCCTTCGGGACACTGGATACAGGTGGTGCATGGTTGTCGTCAGCTCGTGTCGTGAGATGTTGGGTTAAGTCCCGCAACGAGCGCAACCCTTATTACTAGTTGCCATCATTAAGTTGGGCACTCTAGTGAGACTGCCGGTGATAAACCGGAGGAAGGTGGGGATGACGTCAAATCATCATGCCCCTTATGACCTGGGCTACACACGTGCTACAATGGATGGTACAACGAGTCGCCAACCCGCGAGGGTGCGCTAATCTCTTAAAACCATTCTCAGTTCGGATTGCAGGCTGCAACTCGCCTGCATGAAGTCGGAATCGCTAGTAATCGCGGATCAGCACGCCGCGGTGAATACGTTCCCGGGCCTTGTACACACCGCCCGTCACACCACGGAAGTTGGGAGTACCCAAAGTAGGTTGCCTAACCGCAAGGAGGGCGCTTCCTAAGGTAAGACCGATGACTGGGGTGAAGTCGTAACAAGGTAGCCGTATCGGAAGGTGCGGCTGGATCACCTCCTTTCTAAGGAATATAAAAAAAGATGTTGTTCTACTTTATTCAGTTTTGAGGGGTCTATAAAGACCATACAAGCAGTCTTTTGATGCAAGATAGAGAAGATTGCGTTGAGAGAAGGGGCCTTAGCTCAGCTGGGAGAGCGCCTGCTTTGCACGCAGGAGGTCAGCGGTTCGATCCCGCTAGGCTCCATAAGATACGGAAGTATCTTGTCAACGAAGACGTAAAAATAGGAATTGATCATTGAAAACTAAATAACAATATCTTATAACGATAAATAAACCGAGAAATGTTTTAAACATTTCTGTAAAGCTGCGAATTATTTTAAATAGTTCGAAAAAACTTATACTTGTTTTAATGGCAAAGTTAATAAGGGCGCACGGTGGATGCCTTGGCATTAAGAGCCGAAGAAGGACGTGACTAACGACGATATTCTAGGGGGAGCAGTAAGTACGCATTGATCCCTAGGTCTCCGAATGGGGAAACCCACTATGTTATGCATAGTATCCGTAAGTGAATACATAGCTTACGTGAAGGTAACGCAGAGAACTGAAACATCTAAGTACCTGCAGGAAGAGAAAGTAAAAACGATTTCCTAAGTAGCGGCGAGCGAACGGGAAACAGGCCAAACCAAGAAGCTTGCTTCTTGGGGTTGTAGGACTGCAACGTGGACTTAAAGTTTATAGAAGAATTACCTGGGAAGGTAAGCCAAAGAGAGTAATAGCCTCGTATTTGAAATAGACTTTATACCTAGCAGTATCCTGAGTAGGGCTGGACACGCGAAATCCAGTTTGAATCCGGGAGGACCATCTCCCAAGCCTAAATACTCCTTAATGACCGATAGTGAACCAGTACCGTGAGGGAAAGGTGAAAAGAACCCCGGGAGGGGAGTGAAATAGCACCTGAAACCGTGTGCCTACAAGAAGTTCGAGCCCGTCAATGGGTGAGAGCGTGCCTTTTGTAGAATGAACCGGCGAGTTACGTTATGATGCGAGGTTAAGCTGAAGAGGCGGAGCCGTAGCGAAAGCGAGTCTGAATAGGGCGCTTTAGTATCATGATGTAGACCCGAAACCTAGTGACCTATCCATGAGCAGGTTGAAGGTGCGGTAAGACGCACTGGAGGACCGAACCAGGACACGTTGAAAAGTGTTTGGATGACTTGTGGATAGCGGAGAAATTCCAAACGAACTGGGAGATAGCTGGTTCTCTCCGAAATAGCTTTAGGGCTAGCGTCGCAATTTAAGTGTATTGGAGGTAGAGCACTGTTTGGATGAGGGGCCCATCTCGGGTTACCAATTTCAGATAAACTCCGAATGCTAATACACATGTGCGGCAGTCAGACTGCGAGTGCTAAGATCCGTAGTCGAAAGGGAAACAGCCCAGACCACCAGCTAAGGTCCCAAAATATATGTTAAGTGGAAAAGGATGTGGGGTTGCACAGACAACTAGGATGTTAGCTCAGAAGCAGCTATCATTCAAAGAGTGCGTAATAGCTCACTAGTCGAGTGACCCTGCGCCGAAAATGTACCGGGGCTAAACATATTACCGAAGCTGTGGATTTAATAATAATTAAATGGTAGGAGAGCGTTGTAATCAGCGATGAAGGTATACCGTGAGGGGTGCTGGAGCGATTACAAGTGAGAATGCCGGTATGAGTAGCGCAAGATAAGTGAGAATCTTATCCACCGTAAGACTAAGGTTTCCAGGGGAAGGCTCGTCCGCCCTGGGTTAGTCGGGACCTAAGGCGAGGCCGAAAGGCGTAGTCGATGGACAACAGGTTGATATTCCTGTACTAGTATTATAAGTGATGGAGGGACGCAGTAGGCTAAAGGGAGCCAGTTAATGGATTCTGGTCTAAGCAGTGAGGTGTGGAATGTGTCAAATGCATTTTCCTTTAACATTGAGCTGTGATGGGGAAGCAACTACGGTTGCGAAGCCCTTGATGTCACACTGCCAAGAAAATCTTCTAGCGTTTAATATAATACTACCCGTACCGCAAACCGACACAGGTAGTCGAGGCGAGTAGCCTCAGGTGATCGAGAGAACTCTCGTTAAGGAACTCGGCAAAATGACCCCGTAACTTCGGGAGAAGGGGTGCTGTACTATGTACAGCCGCAGTGAAAAGATCCAAGCAACTGTTTATCAAAAACACAGCTCTCTGCTAAACCGCAAGGTGATGTATAGGGGGTGACGCCTGCCCGGTGCTGGAAGGTTAAGAGGAGGGGTTAGACTTCGGTCGAAGCTCTGAATTGAAGCCCCAGTAAACGGCGGCCGTAACTATAACGGTCCTAAGGTAGCGAAATTCCTTGTCGGGTAAGTTCCGACCCGCACGAAAGGCGTAATGATTTGGATACTGTCTCAACGAGAGACTCGGTGAAATTTTAGTACCTGTGAAGATGCAGGTTACCCGCGACAGGACGGAAAGACCCCATGGAGCTTTACTGCAGATTGATATTGAGTACCTGTGAAGCATGTACAGGATAGGTAGGAGACTTTGACCTTGGGACGCTAGTTTCAAGTGAGTCGCTGTTGGGATACTACCCTTGCTTCATGGTTGCTCTAACCCACACGCATAATCGGCGTGGGAGACAGTGTCTGTCGGGCAGTTTGACTGGGGCGGTCGCCTCCTAAAGAGTAACGGAGGCGCCCAAAGGTTCCCTCAACATGGTTGGAAATCATGTGTAGAGTGTAAAGGTATAAGGGAGCTTGACTGCGAGAGCTACAACTCGAGCAGGTAGGAAACTAGGGCTTAGTGATCCGGTGGTACCGCATGGAAGGGCCATCGCTCAACGGATAAAAGCTACCCTGGGGATAACAGGCTTATCTCCCCCAAGAGTTCACATCGACGGGGAGGTTTGGCACCTCGATGTCGGCTCGTCGCATCCTGGGGCTGTAGTCGGTCCCAAGGGTTGGGCTGTTCGCCCATTAAAGCGGCACGCGAGCTGGGTTCAGAACGTCGTGAGACAGTTCGGTCCCTATCCGTCGCGGGCGTAGGAAATTTGAGAGGATCTGCCCTTAGTACGAGAGGACCGGGGTGGACTTACCGCTGGTGTACCAGTTGTTCCGCCAGGAGCACCGCTGGGTAGCTATGTAGGGAAGGGATAAGCGCTGAAAGCATCTAAGTGCGAAGCCCACCTCAAGATGAGATTTCCCATTCTTTATGAATTAAGAGCCCTGAGAGATGATCAGGTTGATAGGCTGGAAGTGGAAGTCCTGCGAGGGATGGAGCGGACCAGTACTAATAGCTCGAGGACTTTACCAAAGAATAGAACTTATGAGTTCAGCTTTACATATTTATTGTGAGATTGTTATTTAGTTTTGAGTGTTCAATACATTCAGACCATGATTTGGTATTCATTGCATAGGAGATACACCTGTTCCCATGTCGAACACAGAAGTTAAGTCCTATTACGCCGGAAGTAGTTGGGGGTTGCCCCCTGTGAGATATGGTAAATGCCAAGTTTATATGGTCCGTTGGTCAAGGGGTTAAGACACCGCCTTTTCACGGCGGTAACACGGGTTCGAATCCCGTACGGACTATATTTACAAATCCCGATTTTTGATCGGGTTTTGTTTTATGCGGATTAGCTCAGTTGGTAGAGCGCACGACTGTTAATCGTGTTGTCGTCGGTTCGAGCCCGACATCCGCAGTTGAATCAGTCAGCCCAAGGCTGACTTTTTTTGTTATAATGGTGTAGGATTGAAGGTAATAATATATAATGCTAAAAAGATATACAACTTGGAATGAATATTTAAGAGGGACTTTTGGAGAGAAAATTTTTAAAGTTCCTATTGATGCAGGATTTGATTGTCCGAATAGAGATGGTACTGTAGCGCATGGAGGATGTACTTTTTGTACGGTCTCTGGTTCTGGTGATTTGATTTTAGAACCTGATGCCCCGATTGCTGAGCAATTTCGTGTCGAAGTTGAAGCTTTTCATAAAAAATGGCCCGGTGTCAAGAAATATATTGTATATTTTCAAAATTTTACTAATACACATGCGCCTGTCGAAGTTTTACGTGAGCGATTCGAAGAAGCGGTCAACCAGCCCGATGTGGTGGGCATCTCTATAGGTACACGACCCGACTGTCTTCCTCCTGATGTGATCGATTATTTAGCCGAACTTAACGAGCGAATGGAGGTCTGGATTGATTTAGGCTTACAGACTACATTTGAAGAAACAAGTGATTTGATTAATAGAGCACATGATTACCAAACTTATACAGATGCTGTTGCTCGTTTGCGTGAACATGATATCAATGTTTGTGTGCATTTGATTAATGGACTACCTGGAGAAACACACGACATGATGCTAGAAAATGTTCGTCGTATGATTTTAGACTCTGATATACAGGGAGTCAAATTGCATTTATTGCATTTAATGAAAAATACTCGTTTGCAGCGGGATTACCATGATGGACGTTTACAGCTTCTTTCTCAAGAAGAATATGTGAACATTATTTGCGATCAACTTGAAATGATACCTAAGGAAATCGTTATTCATCGTCTTACAGGTGATGCACCTCGTGATTCTTTAATTGGACCCATGTGGTCTCTTAAGAAATGGGAAGTTTTAAATTCTATTGATCAGGAGATGGAGCGCCGCGGCTCAATTCAAGGATGTAAAGATATCAGAAAAGTGGAGCCTACCACATATGATTAAACCGATTGAAATGGCACATAAGATGTTATCCCAAATTGTTAAGACTGGTGATATAGTGATTGATGCAACTATGGGTAACGGGTGGGATACAGTTTTTTTAGCAGAACTAACAAATAATGTTTATGCTTTTGACATTCAAAAAGAAGCTATCAAATCAACTGAAGCCATGTTGTCAGAAAAGAGATTACAAGCACATTTGATTTTGGATGGCCATGAAAACATTGATAAATATGTCACTCAACCCGTTAAAGCTGCTATTTTTAATTTAGGCTATTTACCTCGTACCGATAAGTCTATTATTACGCGTCCCGATACGACTTTGAAGGCTTTGGAAATTTTAAAGAAAAAACTACTTCCTCAAGGTCAGATTATGATTGTTATCTATTATGGACATGAGGGTGGTCAAGTTGAAAAAGATACAGTTGTGTCTTGGGCAAGTGCCCTTCCCCAAGCAGAATGGCATGTCATGAAATATGAACCGATGAATCAAATTCATAATCCTCCATTTTTAATTTGTATTGAGAAGAGATAAAGCACGAAACCAACGTGTTTTATTTTTTTTAATATTTTTATTCTGATAAAATAAAAGTAAGATGAAAATGAGTCGTAAATGAATTTTGAAAAGAGGCCACCATGGGAGCGCTAGAAAAAATAGCAGATCTAAAGTATTGTTATCAAGTATTAGATTGTATAAAAGATCTCGAAAAAGTATTTTATAAACGTGAACTACTAATTAAAGAACTACATGAGAGAGTAAATCAAGAAGTTGATCACTTGGCCTTTTGGAGCGCCTGGATTATGCCTATACTAAGCTTACTCGCTCTCACTTTCTTTAGTTTTAAGAATATTGGATCAATGCAGCTCTGGGATATTATTGTTGGTATTCTTGCAACAGTATCTATCAGTTGTTTTTTATATGCACTCATGTATTTTGGTGTAAAAATCTCTTGGGAAAAAGGATTTATGGGGAAAAGAAAATCTAAATTGTATTTGAAATGGGCAAAGAGATTAGAAAACGATAAAATATTAATCAATCGAAATTTAGAAAAGATATTAGAAAATGATGTTTTAAAAAATCCTCGAATTGATTTATGCTACTACTCGAGTAATAGCTTCGAACAATTTATACATTGCTTAGAAATGGATAAAGCGGGCTTTTTAAGTGAAGCCGTCTATATTTCTGAAAAAAATAAAGAATTAATTGCAAGAAGCAATATTGTGGACGAAGTAAAAAAGCAGTTAGACAAAGATTTTTTATTAGAAAGTATCAAAAATTAGAAAAGGCTTACTAAGAATAATACATTGATATTTGTTTATAATAATGGTAAAATAAGAAGATTTTTATTTATTATTTATTTTACATTGGGAGGAATAAAATGGAGGGAATTTTACTTGCTCTAGTTCCGATGTTTGCTTGGGGATCTATTGGTTTTGTGTCTAACAAGATAGGAGGCACGGCTAAGCAACAGACTTTAGGCATGACTTTTGGAGCATTCGTCTTTGCATTAATTGTATTTTTGATTCGTCTGCCACAGTTAAGTCTACCTATTTTTATTATCGGTCTAGTTGGGGGCTTTATTTGGGCGATTGGGCAAAGTGGCCAGTTTCATGCAATGAAATATATTGGAGTATCTGTTGCAGGACCTTTGTCAGCAGGTTCTCAACTTGTTCTAGCAGCTCTGATTGGAGTCTTTGTTTTTCACGAGTGGACCCAAAGTATTCAATATACACTAGGCTTCATTGCTATTTGGGCTTTAGTTATTGGCTTTTATTTCTCAGCTAAACGTGATCCAGAAAATAACATTACTGTCGAAAAGCACCACTCTGTACGCGGTCTCCTCAGTCTCACTTATTCTACCTTAGCTTATGTTTTTTATGTTATTTTATTTAATAATTTGTCAGTTCTTTGGTTTGACGTACATTTTGATACATTAACAATTATATTTCCCATGTCTATTGGTATGGTTATCGGCGCCTTTGTTTTATCCGGTGGTGATATTAAAATAGAAGCAGTTGTTTTTAAAAATATTTTTGTGGGTTTGATGTGGGGTGTGGGAAATATATTTATGCTTCTTGCAGCCTCCATGGCTGGCAATGCTATTGCTTTTTCTTTCTCTCAACTGGGTGTAATTATTTCGACAATTGGTGGGATACTCTTTTTAGGGGAGCGAAAAACCAAAAAAGAGTTGATTTACATTACCATAGGCACTCTATTATTTATTATTGGGGCGATTTTATTAGCTATAGTAAAATCAAAAGGAATTAATAACTAACCCGTTATGTGTAATAACAATAACAGTTTGTATAAGGAGCTAGAAGGCAGAGAATTCACATGAATATATTTCGTAAAAGAGTAATACAAGAAAAAAGTGAAATGAAACGTACTCTTAATTCTATGGATCTAACCCTACTAGGATTAGGCTCCATGGTTGGAGCAGGTATCTTTACTTTTACAGGTATGGGCGCTGCGCTGATTGCAGGTCCTTCACTGGTTATTTCCATTATTATTGCAGGGATTGCGGTAGGGCTGTCTGCGTTAATTTTTGCGGAGTTTGCTTCACGTATTCCAAGCCATGGCGGCCCATATGGCTACATCTATGCTATTTTTGGTGAATTTCCTGCATGGATAGTAGGTTGGCTTTTAGCTATAGAATTCTTTACAACAATCGCTTTGGTAGCTAAATCATGGAGTGGTTATTTTAAAGGTTTGATTCATTTGCAACTTCCTGATAGTCTAAGTGGGCCAGTACGTTATATACCAACGGTGTCTATTGATTTAATCCCTATGCTTGTGGTTGCGGCAGTGACTATTATGGTTTTTCTGAATGCTAGGGCTGTTTCACGTTTGAACAATATATTGGTTGTTTTGAAGTTTTCGGCGTTAATCATCTTTGTAATCGTGGGTCTTTTCTATCTAGAGCCAGCAAACTGGTCTAACTTTGCTCCATTTGGGGTAGGGACATTAATAGGTGGAGAAACGGGAATTCTACCCGGCGCCTCAATGCTCTTCATTGCCTTTATTGGTTATGAAACAGTATCTACAGCTGTTGATGAAGCAGAAAGTCCAAGACGCAATATTCCTTATGGGGTTATTAGTTCGCTATTTGTTGCTGTGATCTTTTATGTAATTGTAACTTTAGTTCTTACCGGAACTGTGCCATATTATAAGCTAAACGTCACAAATTCCATTGCTTTTGCATTGACCTATTTAGGAGTAGGCTGGGCCTCGACATATATTTCAGTTATTGCTGTGGTAACCTTGCTCAGTGTGGCGATTACAATGTCGTATGCTTTATCCCGGTTACTTTATTCCATGAGTCGTGACGGACTTTTGCCAAAAAGGTTCAGTAAAATATCTAATAAATACCATACACCGATTAATGCGACACTGGCTATTGGCAGTATTTCAACACTTATTGCAGGGTTAGTTCCCATGTCAGTTTTGACACAGTTTTTAAGTTTGTCTACCTTACTTTATTTAATTATTTTAGCTGTCGCTTTACTGAAGCTACGTAAACAGCAAGGATTACCACAAGTGAATGAATTTAAAACACCTTTGGTACCTTTCTTGCCAATCTTATCAATTGTGGTTAATGGATTTTTGATTGTCCACTATCATGCCCAAATTTGGTTGTTTCTCGTGGGTTTAATAGTGCTTGCCTCTATCTTTTACTTTACTTATAGTTATCGACATTCTAAACTTGAAAATTAAAAATAATAAAAAGACTTTCTTATTAATCAAGAAAGTCTTTTTATTAAAGTTTTTCATTTACAAAACGTACAAATTTATTCCACATAACAGTAAAGACATTTGCGCGTTCCACATTTGTTTTGGCAATAAGTGGAAACTGGTAACCAGAGAACCCAGGCAGATAACCTAAGCTGTCTTTTTGGGTTGCTGTGACTTGAACTAATTTTTCGCCTTTCTTGATTGGGGCCTCCACAGTTGTTTTGGGATCTTTATCAAAAGAAATAGAAATAGTCGATGTATCGGCTGCTCCATTTTTCATTGGGACGACCGCAGAAAAATCCTTTCCAGCAACCAAATCTATAGAATTTTTCTTTCCATCCTGCACTGGGAGACTTGGCAAGTCATCCATTGCACCCTCTTTATCAACAATATGTGCACTCGTCCATGAAGCATAAACTTGATTCATAAGTGAATTCGTTAAAGTAAAAGGAGTTGTATTATCTTCAGAAGCATCTTTGCTTTCTAAAACAACAGTAATAATTCGAAAACCATTTTGCACAGTAGTTGCAGCAAAACAATCCACGTAAAATGAAGTCGATCCTGTTTTTAAACCATCAACGCCAGCCCGTGTCGTAGTAAAACCATTTAGCATCTGATTGGTATTTGATAATGTCGTCTCAGATTTCCCCCCTTTATCAAAAGCAAGTTCAGTTTTTTCCGTAATTTTTAATATTTCAGGGTAATCCTTTATTAAATGCGTACACATGATAGCTACATCTTGCGCACTCATAGTATTGGCATCATTTTCGTTAGAACCAGGATAAATATTCTCTCCGAGTTCGCTATTAGGCAAGCCTGAAGAAGAGTAGAGGTGTGCATCTGTAATGCCCCACTCTTTGAGTTGAGCCATCATCATGTCAACAAATTTAGGTTCAGATCCAGCAATTTTTTCTGCAAGAGCTATGGCTGCTGAGTTGGCAGAAGGTAAGAGGAGGGCATTAAGGAGATCCTTCACGCTAATTTCTGTTCCTTCAGCTAGAGGAATGTTACTTGCATTGCTGTTCATCGTAAGATTGTAAGCATAGTCAGAAATAGGAACCTTCGTATCCCAAGAAATTTTTTTCTCATCAATACTTTTGTAAACCAGATAAGCAGTCAAAAGTTTTGTGATGGAAGCAATGCGTGTGCTAGAATCAGTAGCATTTTGACTATAGAGGACTTTTCCACTATTCGCATCTACAGCAATAGAAGATTTTGCAGCAACAGAAAAACTATCGGCATAAGCATTTGTAGCTGTCAAAGGAGATAATAAGAGCAACAAGGCAAGAAATATTGTCAGGAATTTTTTCATGTATCTATTATAACATAGACTGGAAAAGGCTATGTTATTATTTAAAACGTCTTTTGATTTATGACAGAATGGTGTTTGATTGGAGTAAAAAATATGTTTATTATAAATTTTTAGAGCTTATTATAAGTGTTAAAGAGTTAAAAACAAGTATAAAGTTGACAGAACGAATGAAATTTGATAAGATATTAAACGGTACTTTTTATATTTGGTCCTAATAAGGAGAACTTGTATAAGTTGCCAAACTTCTTGTCAGAACTTGGATTAAGCGACCATATACTGACATTCCAACCTTATAAAAAAACAGAAAGGATTGTTTATTCATTTTATTTCGCTTTGCGGTTCTCCGTAAATAAAAAGGATAAGCAGACAGAAAAATGCCTACTATTAACCAATTGGTGCGTAAAGGTCGTCACTCTAAAGTGGAAAAATCTAACTCACCTGCATTGAACATCGGCTACAACAGTCGTAAAAAACTCCAAACTAAAGTAGCAAGCCCACAAAAACGTGGTGTTGCAACTCGTGTTGGAACAATGACTCCGAAAAAACCTAACTCAGCGCTTCGTAAATTCGCGCGTGTACGTTTATCTAACCTTATCGAGGTTACAGCATACATCCCAGGTATCGGTCACAACTTGCAAGAACACAGCGTAGTACTTCTTCGTGGTGGTCGTGTAAAAGACTTGCCAGGGGTACGTTACCACATCGTTCGTGGTGCACTCGATACAGCTGGTGTAACAGATCGTAAACAAAGCCGTTCTAAATACGGTACTAAAAAACCAAAAGCGTAATTGAAAGGAGATAAGAAGAATGCGTAAAAATCGTGCCCCAAAACGTGAAGTTTTGGCAGATCCAATGTACAACTCAGTAGTAGTAACACGTCTTATCAACCGCGTTATGCTTGATGGTAAACGTGGCGTTTCTACAAATATCGTTTACGGAGCTTTCAAACAAATTGAAGAAGCTACTGGAAACAACCCACTTGAAGTTTTCGAAACAGCTATGGAAAATATCATGCCTGTTCTTGAAGTTCGCGCTCGTCGTGTTGGTGGTTCTAACTATCAAGTCCCAGTTGAAGTTCGTCCAGAACGTCGTACAACTCTCGGACTCCGTTGGTTGGTAACAATCGCTCGTAACCGTGGAGAACACACTATGCAAGACCGTCTTGCAAAAGAAATTCTTGATGCTGCAAACAACACAGGTGCTGCAGTTAAGAAACGTGAAGACACACACAAAATGGCAGAAGCAAACCGTGCGTTCGCTCACTTCCGTTGGTAAGAAATACGACATTCGTCGTAATTCACTAAAAAACACCTTGATTCAAAAGAATCAAGGTGTTTTTTGTATTCATTTGAGAAATAATGAAAAAAATAGAAAAATAATAATACGAATTCTATAACAAAAAATAAATAAAAAAGCTACTAAACCCACTTAAACGCCTTGCGGATTTCTTTAAATTATAGTAAAATAAGACGAAAACACTTTCAAATAAGGAGTATTTAAACATTATGAAAAAATTGTCTAAGACCGCTTATGGCGGCGTTGCAGGGAAAGATTATCTCCCCTATGAAGATGGTCGTAAAAAGAGTGCCGGCAACCCAGTTGTTATTATTATTGGTATTATTTTGGCTATTCTCTTTGCAGCATCTACAGCATACTCAGGAATGCGCGCTGGTTTAACAGTAGCCGCAGGTATCCCGGGTGCTATTCTCGGATCAGGACTTTTGTCAATTTTTATCCGAAAAAATAACTTCCTTATGAAGAATATCCTCCAGTCAATGGCGACTGGTGGTGAGTCTATTGCCTCAGGACTTATCTTTGTGTTACCAGCAGTTATCCTTATCGGACAACAAGTCACTTTCTTTGAAGGTGTTATTGTGGGTGTATCTGCGGTTCTTGTGTCACTTGGTATTTTGTCATTTGTACAAGATTACCTTTTGGTTGAAGAACACGGTACACTTGTTTACCCAGAAGCCATGGCTATCTCTGAGACACTTGTTGCATCGTCAACAGGTGGTAACTCTCTTAAATATATGGGTATCGGTTTTGGTGTTGGTGGTCTTATTACAGCATTTACATCAGCAGTTTTCGGTGTTGTTAACAACGTGGTGAGCTACACAAATGAAACATTCTATAAATGGAAACTTGAAATTGAAGTAAATCCTATGCTTGCCGCTATCGGATTTATCGTTGGACTTGAAGTTGCCGTAATGATGTTTGCGGGTTCAATCCTTGCCAACTTTGGTATTGCTCCATTGATCGGTTACTTCTCAGAGATGGCAGGAGGAGGACATAACGTTTGGAATGATCCTTCAACTACAATCCAAGCTATGAATTTTGCTGCTATTTCTGGATCATATGTAAAATACATCGGTGCTGGGATGATGATTTCTGGTGGTATGATTGGTGCCCTTCGTCTTATTCCAACAATCATTAACTCTGTAAAAGCAACCCTCGATGGGCGTAAAAATGCTGAAGCAGGTGAGCGTGATTCACTTGGTATCTTTGCAATCCTCATTGGTGTTGTTGCAACATTTGTTGTTGGCTTCATTATCTCAGGTGGAAATATCGCAATGACTTTCCTTGCCGGGATTTTGTCTATCGTCCTTTCAATGTTGTTCATCATCGTTGCAGGTCGTTTAACTGGTACAATCGGTACTTCTAACTTACCAGTTTCTGGTATGACCATCGCTTCACTCGTTATCTTAACTCTTGTTTTCTTGACAATGGGTTGGACATCAAGTGCAGACCTTAAATCACTCTTGCTCTTCGGTACTTTCATCGTCGTAGCAATCTCTGTAGCTGGTGGTTACACACAAGCTCAAAAAGTTACCTTCATCACTGGTGGTAATAAATATGAAGTTCGTCGTTTCTTCCTTGTTGCTGCCGTACTTGGTGTAGTTGTTGTAACTGGTGTTATTGTATTGCTTCGCGATCAATTAGCTTTAACTGGTGATGCTGCACAATTTGCCTTGCCACAAGCAAACTTGATGGCAACTTTAACTGATGGTATCATCGGTGGAGAACTCCCATGGCACATGATCATTGCAGGTATTGTCTTCGGTATTATCCTTTACATGATTAAAGTTCCAGTAATGACTTTTGCGATTGGTTTCTACCTACCAATTTCAACAACATCAATCATCCTTATCGGTGCATTGGTGCGTGTACTCGTTGAAATTCTTGGTAAAAAAGATACAGAAGCTGTTAAAGAAGAACGTATGTCTTCAGGTGTATCTCTGTCATCTGGTTTAGTTGCAGGTGCCTCAATTATTGGTTTGTTGGGTATTATCCTACAAGTTTCAGGTGTTGTAACACCAGGAGCTCCTACAGGATTCCTCGGATCTAACAGTATGGCTTGGGTACTCATGGTTGTCTTAATCATTGCAATCGTAGCTCCTTTGATGGCTATCAAGAAAGCGCCGGTAGCTGAGAAAACAGATGAGTAATAAGAAAAAAGAAGAAATTTCAGATGAAAATCTGAATATGATTTTCCGAAAAAGAGATAAAGTGCTCTTCGAATGGCATGAAGATCGAATTCGGGTTTATAAAGATCAAAAACATTGGACACAGAATCTTATGCGTAAGATAGGGGCTAAAATTCCTCAGAGAACGTATATGAACCTAGATGAATATGGTACAGTTGTTTTTAGCATGATTGATGGTAAGACTACTGTGAAGGAAATAGGGGAAGCACTGAGTGCTCAGCATGAGGAAGCTTCACAACAGTTATATGAACGCTTGTTCCTTTACCTTAATCATTTAGAGTCTGTTGAAAGATGGATTGAGATTGTTGAAAAAGAGGAGTAATCTTCTTTTTCTTTTAAGCAATGAAACAAATAAAAGGAATCAAGCTATTTTATATAAGCCTGATTCCTTTTAATATAAAGGAAAGTTAAAAAAAGAACTATAAAAACCTTGATTATTATGATATAATGGGGTGTAAAACTAAAAATTAATTAGGAGAAAACTATGGCTCGCGAATTTTCACTTGAAAATACTCGTAATATCGGTATCATGGCTCACGTCGATGCCGGTAAAACAACTACCACTGAACGTGTCCTTTACTATACTGGTAAAATTCACAAAATCGGTGAAACTCACGAAGGTGCATCACAAATGGACTGGATGGAGCAAGAACAAGAACGTGGTATCACTATCACTTCTGCTGCTACAACTGCCCAATGGAAAGGCAACCGTGTAAACATTATTGATACACCAGGTCACGTGGACTTCACAATTGAAGTGCAACGTTCACTCCGTGTACTTGACGGTGCAGTAACAGTACTTGATGCTCAATCAGGTGTTGAACCTCAAACAGAAACAGTTTGGCGTCAAGCTACTGATTATGGAGTTCCACGTATCGTTTTTGCTAACAAAATGGACAAAATCGGTGCTGATTTCTTCTACTCACTTTCTACATTGCATGATCGTTTGGGAGCTAACGCCCACCCAATCCAAATCCCAATTGGTGCTGAAGAAGACTTCGTAGGTATCATTGACTTGGTAACTATGCGTGCGGAAATCTATACTAATGACCTTGGTACAGACATTCGCGATGAAGAAATCCCAGAAGAATACAAAGAACAAGCTGAAGAATGGCGTACAAAACTTATCGAAGCTATCGCTGAAACAGACGAAGATTTGATGGAAAAATACTTTGCTGGTGAAGAAATCACTGAAGCAGAGTTGAAAGCAGCTATTCGTAAAGCAACAATTAACGTTGAATTCTACCCAATGCTTGCAGGTTCTGCCTTCAAGAACAAAGGTGTTCAAATGATGCTTGATGCGGTTATTGACTACCTCCCAAGCCCATTGGATATTCCTCCAATCAAAGGTATCAACCCAGATACAGAAGAAGAAGATGAACGCCCAGCAACAGATGATGCTCCGTTTGCGGCACTTGCCTTCAAGATCATGACAGACCCATTTGTTGGACGTCTTTCATTCTTCCGTGTTTACTCTGGTACATTGGATGCTGGATCATACGTTTTGAATACTTCTAAAGGTAAACGTGAACGTATCGGACGTATCCTCCAAATGCACGCTAACACACGTCAAGAAATCCAAACAGTTTATGCTGGGGATATCGCTGCCGCTGTTGGTTTGAAAAACACAACAACTGGTGACTCATTGACAGACGAAAAAGCACGCATCATCCTTGAGTCTATCGAAGTTCCAGAACCAGTTATCCAACTTTCTGTTGAACCTAAATCTAAAGCAGACCAAGATAAAATGGGTGTTGCCCTCACTAAATTGGCTGAAGAAGATCCAACATTCCGCGTTGAAACAAACGTTGAAACTGGTGAAACAGTTATCTCTGGTATGGGTGAACTTCACCTTGACGTCCTTGTTGACCGTATGAAACGTGAATTCAAAGTTGAAGCTAACGTTGGGGCTCCTCAAGTATCATACCGTGAAACTTTCCGTGCTGGTACTCAAGCGCGTGGATTCTTCAAACGTCAATCAGGTGGTAAAGGTCAATACGGTGACGTATGGATTGAATTCACACCTAATGAAGAAGGTGCTGGTTTCGAATTTGAAAATGCTATCGTCGGTGGTGTGGTTCCTCGTGAATTCGTACCAGCCGTTGAAAAAGGTTTGGTAGAAACTATGGCTAACGGTGTTCTTGCTGGTTACCCAATGGTTGACATCAAAGCTAAGCTTTACGATGGTTCATATCACGATGTCGATTCATCAGAAACTGCCTTCAAGGTTGCGGCTTCACTCGCTATGAAAGAAGCTGCTAAGACTGCACAACCTGCAATCCTTGAACCAATGATGAAAGTTGTTATCACAGTTCCTGAAGAAAACCTCGGTGATGTTATGGGTCACGTAACAGCTCGTCGTGGACGTGTAAACAGCATGGAAGCACATGGTAAATCACAAATCGTTAACGCATTTGTACCACTTGCTGAAATGTTTGGTTATGCAACTACACTTCGTTCATCTTCACAAGGTCGTGGTACATTCATGATGACATTTGACCACTACGAAGATGTACCTAAATCAGTACAAGAAGAAATCATCAAGAAAAATGGTCGCGGTGGTGACTCTGAATAATCTTTGATTATTTCGAATAATATAAAAAGCAAAACTACTAGGTTTTGCTTTTTTATTTCACTTAGATATGGCTTATTTGCTTGATTGTTCGGTTTTTCTACGTTATAATTAAAGCAACAAAATGAAAAAGGGTGAATAGTATGAAAAGAAACGAACGATTAGTGGATTTTACGAATTTTTTATTGAATAGACCCAATAGAATGCTGAACCTCAATGAAATTAGTAAACGCTATGAAGTTGCGAAGTCTTCTATTTCGGAAGATCTTGTTTTTATTAAGCGTGTTTTTGAGGATCAAAATATTGGAATCGTTGAAACTTTTCCTGGTAGCTTAGGAGGCGTGCGCTTTACCCCCTACATTTCGGATGAAGTCTCTCGTGATCGTGCGATGGAGCTTGCAGATCTTTTACGAGAAGAAAATCGTATCTTGCCTGGAGGCTACATCTATCTTTCAGATATTTTAGGACACCCTGTAAATTTAAAAAAGATTGGACAAATAATTGCCCATGAATACTGTGATAAACAAGTAGATGTTGTAATGACAATCGCTACAAAGGGAATTCCTATTGCACAGTCGGTGGCGGAAATTTTAGATGTACCATTTGTTATTGTGCGTCGTGATCCTAAAGTTACTGAGGGTGCTACATTAAATGTTAATTATATGTCGGGCTCAAGCAGTCGTGTAGAAAACATGACTCTTTCGAAGCGCAGTCTGTCTATTGGTCAGAGTGTACTCATTGTGGATGATTTTATGAAAGGAGCGGGAACAATTAATGGTATGAAGAGTCTTGTTCATGAATTTGATTGTTTTCTTGCTGGTGTAGCTGTTTTCCTTGAAGGCCCCTTTAAAGGAGAGCGCCTCGTAGATGACTATAAATCAATTTTAAAAGTAGATCAAATTGATGTGGCTAAACGTACGATTGCGGTCGAACTGGGTAATATATTTGAAGAGAAGTAAAGAGGTAAACTAAAAAAGCTCTGTCCACGAGACAGAACTTTTTTTAGTTTAAAGTCGAAATTTTATTTAGGGGCCAAATACGGAACATCGTACGTCCAACAATATCTGAACGTTTGAAAGTTCCAACAGCTCGGCTGTCGCGAGATACGATACGATTATCTCCTAAGAGAAGATACTCTCCCTCAGGCACCTTAACTGTGAAGGAAGGATTACCAGTGGAGTCAGTCGTAAAGGCTTGAGTCTGTTGTGCAAGCTGAACAAAGTAAGCTCTACTCGCTTCGGAGAGTTCAGAAGTTAAAGGATAATCTTGATAAGTTTTTTCGAGTTTTCCATCGGACAACTGTTTTTTGAAATCTGCCAAATAAGGCTCATCAGCTTTTTTTCCATTAATGTATAACTGGTCATTATCAAACTTAATTTCGTCACCCGGCATACCAACCACTCGCTTAACAACATCTTTGGTTTCGGTTTTCCCATTTACTGTTTCCGTTTCCTTCGCGACTACAATGTCTGAACGATTAATACTTGCTGTTTTAACCAAGACGAGTCGTTGCTTGTCAGATAAGTTTGGGTCCATGGAATGACCATCAACCACAACAAGTGACCAAATGAAGATGCGAGAGAGGATGGCAATAGTAATAATTGCTAAGAAGATGCCCCACTCTTTGAGAAAGCGCGAGAAGGCGCTGGGTTGTTTATTCTTTTTAGTATTTTCCATATTTTACTTTCTATAGATGTGCTATTTTGATTGCTTTTTTTGTATTAGCAAAATGTAATTTCGCGTATTGATCTAAAGCTTCTACACCATTATGATGGATAATTTTTGCCGCCACTTGATCAGAAAGGAAACCAGCACCACTAGGGAGTTTCATACCAGCTTCTTTAGATAATTCTTTTAGAGTTTCTAAAAAAAGATAGCGCGCGATAATTGAACTGCAAGCTACCGCCAAAAATTGATCTTCAGCTTTAGTTAAAAGAGTAACTTTTCCCGTAACTTTATTTTTTTCTGCTCTTAAATATTTTTCATAATTTTTTTCACTGGTGAAAGCATCAATAACAATATGATCAATTTTTTCGGAAACACGCTGTTCAAGAAGAAAGATTGCTTGATTATGTAGAGCTACTTTTATGCTTACAGCATTGTATCCTGATTCAATAACTTGATTATATTTCCTAGGGTAAACCGTTAAGGGCACATGTGTAATATGCTCTATCAATTGAGGGGCAATTTGACAAATCTTGTCATCAGTTAGTTTTTTTGAGTCAGCTACTCCAAGTTTTTTCAAAAGAATGAGATCTTGTGCATTGATAAAGCTAGCCACCACCACCAACGGACCAAAGTAAGAACCATTACCAACTTCATCGGTGCCGATTATATTAGTTTGTTGCTGTGGTCGCTGAGATGCTGCATAACCAAATTGTTGGGCGAGAATTTCTGCCTCCTCACCTTGAAAGACAACTTTTCCAGAACTATAAACAGAAATGGTAGCTCGAGGTAATTTGGCATAGAAAGTGATATATTGATTCTTTGATGCCTTCTTATATTTGTCGAATTTAAGAAAAAGTTTATCCAACATTTTTTTATCTAGGTTAAGAACTACATTCATGCTAATAGTTTAACATAAAAGCAAAAAAATTAAAAATGAATCTTGACAAGTCTTGACATATGTGGTATTATGATAAACGGTATTGTTTACCCCATTTTTGTGGCCCCGGAAACCCAAAAATATTTGCAGGACTCTTACACCTGCCGTAAACAAATTCTAAGTAAAGGAAACTTAACCCAAATGATGAAAACAACATTCATGGCTAACGCTTCAAACGTTGACCGTAAATGGTACGTGGTTGACGCAACTGATGTACCTCTTGGTCGTTTGTCAGCTGTAGTTGCTAGCGTACTTCGCGGTAAAAACAAACCAACATTCACACCCCACACAGATACAGGCGATTTTGTTATCGTTGTTAATGCCGAAAAAGTAAAACTTACTGGTAAAAAAGCAACTGATAAAGTTTACTACCGTCACAGTCTTCACCCAGGTGGATTGAAATCTATCACTGCTGGTGAACTCCGTGAGAAAAATGCTGTACGTTTGATTGAAAAATCAGTTAAAGGTATGCTTCCACACAACACTCTTGGACGTGCTCAAGGCATGAAACTTAAAGTGTTTGTTGGTGGTGAACACACACACGCAGCACAAAAACCTGAAGTTCTTGATATTTCAGGTCTTATCTAAGGAGGGAACGCACTAAATGGCACAAGTACAATATGCTGGCACAGGACGCCGTAAAAATTCAGTTGCTCGTGTACGTCTCGTACCCGGCACAGGTAAAATCGTAATCAACAAACGTGATGTAGAAGACTACATCCCACAAGCAGCACTTCGCCTTGTTATCAACCAACCATTTGCAGCTACACAAACTGAAGGTAGCTACGACACACTCGTAAACGTAAACGGTGGTGGTGTATCAGGTCAATCAGGAGCTATCCGTCATGGTATCGCTCGTGCATTGCTTGAAGTGGATCCAGACTTCCGTGGTGCTTTGAAACGCGCTGGCTTGCTTACACGTGACGCTCGTATGGTTGAACGTAAAAAAGCTGGTCTTAAGAAAGCCCGTAAAGCTTCACAATTCTCAAAACGTTAATCTGTTTCAGATATATCAACGTTTTGGACTATTATTTGGTGGAAATTGGTGTAAAAATCAATTTTCTTATCAATATAAAAGCAAAAGACATCAGTGTTTTACTGGTGTTTTTTTATTTTTATCGAGAAATTTGTAAAACTGTTATAATATATTTACTGAGTATATTATTAGGAGGTTTTATTTTGGCGGAAAATTTGAAAAAAATAATTTATTTTGATGAGACATCTACAATTGATTTATTGCAGATAGAGAAAAAGGGAAACTTTAATCAAACAATAGAACTAGTTAATGAAGTAAGTGGTGGAGCCAATGGTGAAGTAAAAGCCAGTGCGGCCGCTGGGAAGCAAAGTGCAGTTAAAGCTGTTTTTGAAAAATTAACAGGGTTGTCGGGTTCAATTGAGGGTCAAATTGGAGCTTCTGGAGCTATTCATGGCGGAAGAATTGCAAAAACATTATTAGAGAATACTTTACTCTCTGATTTTTTAGATACTGTTGAATTTAGAAAAAGAAAATCATTGATAGATATTACAAGTGGATATAAATTGACTATCGATAAAGAATCTATGACTTATTTTGCTATGATTGCCCCTATAACGGAAATGATGGAAGGTAATCAAAGGGTAGGTGAAGAGATAACAATGACAGTATCTAAAATGAATCAAGGGATAAGGAATACCAAAGGGTATTATGAATTGATAGGAACAAAAACCCAATCTGTAGATGATTCAACTGATAAAGTTATAGATAAGAGAATTTTTCGATTTAATATCGATTCTTTCAAAAACAATTATAGAATTCAAGATTTAAGAAGAATGAACTTAAACTTATACTCTATATATGTTGGGGAAACATATATGTCTGAATTAAATTTTGAAAAAGAATTTGATTTAAATTCAGATAAAACTGAATTGGACTTTCAAGGATTTAGTAATAAGAAGGCTGATGAAAAAGTTATATCTGATGAAATTGTCCCAGTATATGATGTAATATTGGCAGGAGTGAAATAAATGGATAAGATAGTTCTTTTTGATGGATCAAAAAAAGATTTTAATGCTTATGTTGAAAAACATGGTGTTGAAGAATATACTCCATTTATGGAGCTGATTAGACAATATAATGAAAAAATTAGAGCTAATGATACATCTGCTGTAAATGAAGTGGGTGAGGTAAATAAGAATATTATTGAAAATGTAGTTATTTATTCTGATGATTTTGCTTCTGTAACAGATCATGTAATTACTAACTTCCCTAACATAGTGATTTTAGGACATGATATTGAGAATTTATATATTCAAAATGCACCTAAACGTGTTAAGTATTCGTTGGAGGTGGAGTTTGATAATATAATAAAAAACCGTAAGTCTGATTATTATGAAGCAGATTCGGAAGATATCATTAAATTTTATAATGATGTAAAAAATAGTCATGTTGTAGGACAAGAGGAAGCTAAGAAAAAAACTTGTGTTGGTTTGTACAAGTCAACTGTTTTGAAAGAAAATCAACCATTAGTGCTATTGTATTACGGTCCCTCAGGAGTAGGGAAAACGGAACTTGCAAAAAAAATAAGTAGTTTTTATGATGGAAAGCTCACAAGAATTCAATTTTCCATGATGCAAACAGATGAAGCATTTAAATATATATTTGGAGATACTCATGGGAAGCCATCTTTAGCGAGAGACTTATTATCTAGGGAAACAAATGTAGTGTTAATTGATGAGTTTGATAAAGTATCACCCTCTCTGTACAATGTTTTTTATCAAATGTTTGATGAGGGAGAATTTGAAGATATAAATTATAAGGTTGATGTATCAAATTGTATTTTTATACTCACATCTAACTTCAACAATGAAAAAAATATTGCTGAAGTACTTGGCTTTCCAATTTTTTCAAGAATAGATACCAAAATAAAGTTTAAAGAACTAACAAAATCAGAACTCTCTTTAGTAATAGAAAAAATATTTGAAAGTATTTATAAAAAAATATCAACTGAAGACCAAAAACTTATTGATGAGGTTGAACTAAAAAATAAGTATTTGGAGTCAGTTGAAATTTTTAAAAATATTAGACTGTTAGATAAGTTTATAGAAAATGATATCTTTAATGTATTATTTGAAAATAGAATTCAGGGAAATGATAGCTAAAAATTGTTATTTTAATGAATTTAATAGATTTAAAGCGTCTGTATCTTGCAGGTGCTTTTTTTCTGGCATTAATTCAAGATAGTAATTCATTGTGGTTTGTAAATTTGAATGCCCTAATCGTTGTGAAATATAGTCCAATCTAATGTTGTCATTTGAAAATAGAAATGAAGCGTGAGTATCTCGAAGCCCATGAAAAGTTGTTCTAGGGATTTCTAATTTCTTCAGTAGTCTTGCTAATTTCGCTGATTGTTGAAATCCGTCTGGATCAAATAAATAACCATTCTCTTTTGGTTTTAGAGTGTTAACAATCTCATAAACATCTTTATTAATAGACACAGTCCGTTTAGATTTCTTTGTTTTAAGACGAGTATCGGGGCTTGTGGGGCTGATTGAGCGCTCTATTTTAATGCCATACTTAATTATATCATTCTTAGTCAAGGCGAGCAGTTCGCCACGTCTAGCACCAGTTTCAAGCGCTAAGAGTACCATAACATAAAACTCCTTATTATGATTTTGAAGGAGATAAGAACGTAATTTCTTAAAGTCAGAAATAGATAGTGCTTTATTTCTTTTTTCAAGTTCTTTACCACGGGTTTTTACAAGACCAGCAAAATCTGAAACAAGAAGATTTCTTCCGTAAGCGTAACGAAGCGAAGTTCTTAATTTTAATAATAATTCGGTTGTTGTTTTACGAGAATGAGTTTTTCCATACTCATCTATCTTCATTTGTACTACTAGGTCATTTAATTCATTTAATTTTATATCTTTGAATAGTTGTTTTACTACAGGAATAGTCCTGGTATAATTTACAAAGGTAGCGGGTCTTACATCATTCTTTTTTACAATATAAACCCAATTTTCATAAAAGCTTGAAAAACTATCTTGCCTTTGTGCGAGGTCTATACCGTCACCTTTTGCTATTTCGTGTTGCATAGCCCAACGTTTCGCCTCAGCTTTAGTTTTGAATGTTTTTGTAATCCGATTATTTACGCCATGTTTATAGTTAGAAATTTCTGCACGATATGAATTGCCTCTTTTAATTATTGTTGCCATTTACCTAACCTCGCTTAATGGATTGAATGATTAACAATAAATTTTTCAAGTTCAGTGATTGTATAACGCTCCTGTTTTCCAACCATGAACCTTTTTAGCTCATCTGAACTCCTAACATACTTGTCAAAAGATTTTGGGTCAATCCCTAAGAAATTAGCTGCCATTTCCCTTGTCAACAATAAAGGAAAGTTTTTTACTTCACGATTCATTTTATTTCCTCACATTTAATCAATTTTTATTTTTTTATATTTGATACGGTTCTCTAAGAGTTCTCCATTTTTGAAAATCTTACCTGAATACTCTGTTTCATATAAAACTTCATTATGTTTGATGATATTTTCGGTATCTTCAAATGTAACGAATTTAAGTACTTCAGGTTTTTTCAGATTTCTTGAAGAATAAAAAGATTTCTTTCCATAACTTTCAAGAAGTTCCTGTCCGATTCCCTTTTCAAAGTACTTCGAAACGTACCTCCCGCGACTTGATTTTGAATCAACATCAATTTTATTAATCCATACTCCTCCAAGACCCCAAACTTTTACTAAATCATGTTGGGGAATAAATGGAAAATCAAAAAGCATAATATGAACGTGCCAAGCACCTCTTTTTTGCTTTTCTAATACAGCAAGATATTTAAGTAGTCGTTTTTTTGAATTAAAAATTTTATAGTTTAAACGTTTGATGAATTTGTCGAAAAGTAAATTAAATTGATTTCTATCTTGAATATTTTCTTTTGTTGTAAGTGTGAGGAATGAAGTTCTTTTGTCGAAATTAGTATCAACTAATCTCATAACTTCCCAACGTGAATTTTTTCTTGTTTTTGAAATTCTTTCTAGTCGTTCATTTTGTTCTTCAGTAGATAATTCATCAAAATTTCGTTTCTTTTTTCGTTCTTTTTTCGGTTCAGTATTTTCAATATTTTCATCTTGAGTAAAGATAACTTTTTCATATTCATATACTTCGATATATGAAGCAGTGCGGATAATTTTTCGGTTATAACTCACAAAAAATCACCATATTTTCAATATTTTTCTCGTAGTGTTTGCTTATACAATAAATAAACTAGGAAGAGTTCTCCAAACTCTTCCGTATCTCTAAATTTTGGATCAAGAACATTATCGCTCCGCTTTGCCCCTGACGGGGGCAGTCTGTTCTTGAACCAAAATAAGAGCTACAAAAACTAGAAATTATTTATTAGTTGGTAGGACATCAGCACAAGAGAACCATAAATTTCCATTAAATTGACCAACATTTAAATCTTGAAGTAAAACGGGAGTAGTTTTATTATTTTTCAAATCTTGAACACTCAAGCTAGGAGACACATTATTAACTTTTACTTGAATCATTTCCATGAAGAAGTCTGAATTCTCATCTTGAATAGAAACGTTTAAGCGATATGCAGATAACTTTTGTGTTTCACGGTCTAATACTTCAGAATATCCTTTTACGGCTAAGAATTTATTTCCAAGTAATTCAGGCTTCAAAAAATCATTTAATTTCATATCGAAATTCCTTTCATTCCAGCTTTTAGAGTCGTTCAGGTTTGGACATACATAAATTTTTGTGTTAATTTTCAGGCAAAGCCTGACCGCCCTTATCACTCGGCGGAATCGTGAAGAACCACTTTTCCAGTTCATTCAGAAAACCGCTGAATAAACTAAAAAAGTAGTTGTAATTAGGGATTTGGCATGATATTTAATATCACTTGTTTAAATTCTTGTTTAGTCTTTAAATCAACAAAAGGGGCAACTGTGATTTCAGGCTCTATCATATTTTGTCCGTCAGCATAGAAGAGGGCCTCGCCCTTTCTGCCTGTTACTGTAGGTATATTTTCAAGTTCACACATAGCGAAAGCCATACGTATTCTATCTGCTGATGGAGAGCCCATATATAAAACCGCAGAAATCTGGTTTCTTAATTCCACAGGTATATTTTCAGCATTTGGGTCTTGTGTGCTAATGCATAAATGACAACCCGCCTGGCGTCCTTTTCTAGCGATTAGTCCTAGGTTTTGAAGTATCTCATTCCACAAAGCCTTACCGTCTTTAGACGAGCCACAAGAATCTCTGATACTGGCTAACTCATCAATAAACAAGAAATTAGGGGTCATGTCTAAGTCATAAGCATCAGCATTTAGTTCATCGCTATTTTTTATTAGCTCAAAGCGTTCATTCATGACTTCACAAAACTCCCTAGAGAGCTTGGCAAGAGAATGTGGAGTTTGACCAATGTTAATCTGTTCCCCCAAAGTTTCTTTCAATATCTCCCCCAAACTATATAGATCAGCTCCCTTCCCATCGACTATGCTTAAATAGGTATTTGGATATAGACCACACCCCTTTGAAATTGCATTATATAAAATCCATTGTAAACTGATAGTTTTGCCTGACCCAGTTCGACCATATAGTCCCAAATTCGTATTACTCCTCAGAGAGAACTGTTGAGTATTCGATAGTCGGATAATATCTATTGGAGTATTTTCAAAAAAATCTCTAGTCAATGTATTGGAAAATACGTATTGCTCAATTTCTTGTTTGTTTTTCAAAAAGGTATATTTAACTACATCAGGGAGGATGTGCTTTTCTTCAATTGGGAGAGCTAGTAAACCTTGTAATTCAACATCTAATGCTTCCATGCGTTTAGAGTAAATATCTCCTGTTTTATAACAAAAAATGATAATTTTGCCAGAGCTTTCTAAATAAGATAATTCTGCTGAACTTTCTATAATGGTTCTGCTTTTTTCTTTAAACCGCCCATTTTCATAGATTTCAAATTTTTCTTGGCTTTTTTTGTAAAGATTATTATTCAAGATAAAATCATATAAAAGCCACTCTAGATAGTGTTTTTTCCCAACTGCTTTTTTTATTTGCTTTGAAAATTGCCTGATTTTCATAACACAGACTACTCCCAATCCTATGACAACCAACAGAAGAAGGAGGTTTTTAATAGTTGAAATTAAGAAGGACAGTAGCAAAAATAAAAAGATGTAGGAAATAACTGTTGCTACAGTGACGATTTTTAACCAATCAAATGGCTTCTTGTATAAGGAAATAATCATCTAAATCTCTCCTTTAATCTTACCTATCCAATACCTAATTCGAGCTAATATAGATTCAGTCGCATATTTTACCAAAAAGAAAAAACTTATAAAGAAGGATATTGCTCCCAAAGATAAGGTTAAAAAATTCAGAAAGTCGTTATCAATCACTATTTGATTGGTAATTCCAAACAGCATTCCAAGAATAAGAAAGGCTCCCCCAAAAAATTTTGATTTTTTCATTTTATTTGCTTCTCCTAATTTTTTCTCGCTTTATTTTTGACGTATTCTTCAAGAAGGCGACCTAGAACAGCTAGAAGTATGGCTAAGAACGAAAAAATAAAAAATGAAGAAAAGAGAGAGAATTGGACTATAGAACTCGTTGCTTTGTGAATAACTGAATTATAATAAGAAAGGTAAAAGCCACCCACAACAAAGTCTGATCCCACGGGACTAAGACCAACGTTCGAGATGAAACTTAGGATTAATCCGAAAATTATGAAAACTGCTACCATGGGTAACAGATAAACCAAGTTTAAAATGCTCTTTTTATACAATTTTGTCATTTTTTTGTCTCCATTCTTCATTTCCAGAAATATGAGGATAACTTTCATAAAGGTTAGTTATGAAAGACTTGGGATAAATTCTTTTATTTTCCAAAAAGTCATCAATTAAAAAATGATTGTTCTTATAGTGTCTTACGTGAATAATAATATTAAAGATTGCTATTAGTTTTCTAGCATACTCAATAGGTAAACGCTTTAAATCATTCTCATCTCTAATAATTTTTGCAACATGTACGACATGGTTCGTGATAGGTGGCAGGAGCAAATTGTAAGCTTTCCCTATACGTATCAGTTTTCTACGTTGATAAACTGAAGTGTTTCTGATAAGCTTTTCGATATTGATAGTTGTTCCGATTTCATATGTCATTTTATTGACCTCCATATTAAAAGATTAGTTTGGGACAGTAGTAATATTTTGGTTAATGGTGATGCTCTAATATTCATAATTCCTCCAAAATTACAATTCTTAGTAGTTATACTAAGATACATTGGTTGTAAAAAATTAAACCATTACGGCTCAATTTTAATTGTTTTACTTTTCCTCCATATATTCTAACCAGCCAGCAAAAAGAACCAACTTTATAATATAGGAAAGTCTCAGAATTCTTTTGTTACCTTCCCCCATAAGCTTACGTTGATAGTTCTCTAACCCTTGCCAAACATAATCATCTAAATATAATTTGGGCGTATTGCTAGTTTCAGCAGATGAATGCTGGAAAGTTTCCATTTTTTGAGCTATATTTTTCCAGTCCTCAAGGCTATAATTTTCTGTATTTCTGTAACACATTTCTACTATACTGGAGAAGCTGACTTTAAAGGATATATTTCTTGAGATACCATTAAGAAAGGGGTAAGACTCGAGTAGATTTTCTTCAGCTTTTCCCAATAAATCATCTTTCATTTGTTCATCTAATTGTTCTTGTTTCCAAGCTATTAAATCATCTGCCCATGTAGAAGTGACAGCAGCCAAACGAACGCTTTTATAAAGTCTCACAATATACCTCCTTAAATGTATCTCGATAGGACCACTGAGTTATTTTTATTTTAACATTTTACCAAAGGGACTGTCAAGTATGAACAAGGATAAAAACAATTTAGTGAAAATAATGGTGTAAATTGGTGGTAAAGTCTCCCCAATTCATCAATAAATATCCATTTCCAAAACTTTCAAAAATAAAAAAATATTGATAAGAAGGGATTTTAAAGTATAGAAAATCCTAACTCTAGGTCTTGTTATTGCTCAAAACGTTAATATATACTTATTATATAGTTTTAAAACATCAGGTTTCTGGTGTTTTTTTTTGTTTTAATGCAGTTCAATTTATACAAGGAAAATTATATGTCCATACGGTATTTAATATTTTTCCAATTTTGGTATAATTGAATGAATATTATTATATAGAGTTTTATTTTAGGAGAAGTATATATGTCACTTGCGACAATTTATAGTTTTATTGGAACACTGATAACGATCAATACGGTGCTGGCGCTTGTGACGATTTTTCGTAAGCCTCGGTCTATTGCTAGTATTTTAGCATGGTTCATGTTTCTGGTTTTTTTACCAGGTATCGGATTTCTCGGGTACCTCTTTTTAGGTCGCGGCCTTGATCGTACAACTGTCCGACGTTTTGAAGAAGAGAATAAGTACAATTTAGCTCTTCTGGGCCAACGTGTTCATGAAAACAATCAAAAATTTGGACCGAAAGACATGACGCCTCATGAGAAGTTGCTTAAGCGTTATTTTAATAATATGGAGCGAACGCCATTATGTCGGGGAAATTCAGTAGATTTTTATCTTGATGGGGAAGAAAAATTTGCGGCGTTATTTGAAGATATAAAAAATGCTAAGGATAATATCCACGTGGAGTATTATGCATTCTTCAATGATAAGATTGGAACCATTTTTCGAGATCATCTGATTACTAAGGCTAAAGAAGGCCTTGAAGTTAGAGTTATTTATGACCCATGGGGTGGAAAAACCAAAAAAGATTTCTTTAAACCTTTAGAAGATGCAGGTGGAAAAGTTACAGCTTTCATTACGTCCCGTAATACTTTGATGAAAACTCGGCTCAACTATCACCTGCACCGCAAAATTGTTGTCATTGACGGGCAAGTGGGTTGGACAGGTGGTTTTAATGTAGGTGATCAATATATTTATAACAGCAAAAAATTTGGTTTTTGGCGTGACACACATGGGCGAATTGTTGGAACAGCAGCATTTGGACTACAAGAAACTTTTATTCGAGATTGGAATGTTTCTGTTAAAGACCCCCAAGATAAGCTAGATCGAAAAGCCGATTATTTTGTGGTACCAGAGCAAGAAGGAAGTGTGGATATTCAGATTGTAGCCAATGGCCCAGAAAGCGACCATAAAATTTTGCGCACAGGGTTCATGAAAATGATTATGGATGCCGAAGATTACATTTGGCTTCAGTCTCCTTACCTAATCCCCGATGATTCTATGATAGCAGCACTTGTGGCAGCAGCAAATTCAGGTGTAGATGTAAAAATTATGATACCAGATATGCCTGACCATCCATTTATTTTTCGGGCGACACAGTATTATGCCAACTATCTACATAAGCATGGTGTAAAAATCTACAATTATTCCAATGGCTTTCTCCATTCTAAGACCCTTGTAATGGATGGGAAGTTGGGCGTATTTGGCACAACTAATCAAGATATCCGCAGTTATGAATTGAATTTTGAAATAAGTGCGTTTTGCTATGATGAAGGAGTAGCAGAGGAAATGACTCGTACATTTGAGAAAGACATGGAAAATTCATGTCTATTAACGGATGAGTTAATTTCACGCCAATCACTTTGGCTCAAATTTAAGCAAAATTTTTCGAGGTTACTCAGCCCAATACTTTAATGAACAGCTCAAACAATCCAAAAGGATTGTTTTTTTTAGCGTTAAAGAAGGTGACAACGGCGGGGTTTTCCGAACGTAGGCGAAAAAAAAGGTAAAAATTCACAGTTTATTCTTGACAGCTGGGAGGTAGTTTGATAGAATATAATAGTTGTCGCGAGAGAGCACATCTCTTGAGAGAGCGATAGACCTTTGAAAACTGAATAAAGTAGAATGACTATATGCGAGAAGGGAACTTCTTGTATACCAACTGTCAATTCAATAATGAAAGACAAAACAAAAACACAGCCAGTTCATTTGTGAACTAAAATTAAATGAGAGTTTGATCCTGGCTCAGGACGAACGCTGGCGGCGTGCCTAATACATGCAAGTCGAGCGATGATTAGAGATAGCTTGCTATCTTTATGAAGAGCGGCGAACGGGTGAGTAACGCGTGGGAAATCTGCCGAGTAGCGGGGGACAACGTTTGGAAACGAACGCTAATACCGCATAACAATGAGGATCGCATGATTCTTATTTAAAAGAAGCAAATGCTTCACTACTTGATGATCCCGCGTTGTATTAGCTAGTTGGTAGTGTAAAGGACTACCAAGGCGATGATACATAGCCGACCTGAGAGGGTGATCGGCCACACTGGGACTGAGACACGGCCCAGACTCCTACGGGAGGCAGCAGTAGGGAATCTTCGGCAATGGGGGCAACCCTGACCGAGCAACGCCGCGTGAGTGAAGAAGGTTTTCGGATCGTAAAACTCTGTTGTTAGAGAAGAACGTTAAGTAGAGTGGAAAGTTACTTAAGTGACGGTATCTAACCAGAAAGGGACGGCTAACTACGTGCCAGCAGCCGCGGTAATACGTAGGTCCCAAGCGTTGTCCGGATTTATTGGGCGTAAAGCGAGCGCAGGTGGTTTCTTAAGTCTGATGTAAAAGGCAGTGGCTCAACCATTGTGTGCATTGGAAACTGGGAGACTTGAGTGCAGGAGAGGAGAGTGGAATTCCATGTGTAGCGGTGAAATGCGTAGATATATGGAGGAACACCGGAGGCGAAAGCGGCTCTCTGGCCTGTAACTGACACTGAGGCTCGAAAGCGTGGGGAGCAAACAGGATTAGATACCCTGGTAGTCCACGCCGTAAACGATGAGTGCTAGCTGTAGGGAGCTATAAGTTCTCTGTAGCGCAGCTAACGCATTAAGCACTCCGCCTGGGGAGTACGACCGCAAGGTTGAAACTCAAAGGAATTGACGGGGGCCCGCACAAGCGGTGGAGCATGTGGTTTAATTCGAAGCAACGCGAAGAACCTTACCAGGTCTTGACATACCAGTGCTATCCTTAGAGATAAGGAGTTCCTTCGGGACACTGGATACAGGTGGTGCATGGTTGTCGTCAGCTCGTGTCGTGAGATGTTGGGTTAAGTCCCGCAACGAGCGCAACCCTTATTACTAGTTGCCATCATTAAGTTGGGCACTCTAGTGAGACTGCCGGTGATAAACCGGAGGAAGGTGGGGATGACGTCAAATCATCATGCCCCTTATGACCTGGGCTACACACGTGCTACAATGGATGGTACAACGAGTCGCCAACCCGCGAGGGTGCGCTAATCTCTTAAAACCATTCTCAGTTCGGATTGCAGGCTGCAACTCGCCTGCATGAAGTCGGAATCGCTAGTAATCGCGGATCAGCACGCCGCGGTGAATACGTTCCCGGGCCTTGTACACACCGCCCGTCACACCACGGAAGTTGGGAGTACCCAAAGTAGGTTGCCTAACCGCAAGGAGGGCGCTTCCTAAGGTAAGACCGATGACTGGGGTGAAGTCGTAACAAGGTAGCCGTATCGGAAGGTGCGGCTGGATCACCTCCTTTCTAAGGAATATAAAAAAAGATGTTGTTCTACTTTATTCAGTTTTGAGGGGTCTATAAAGACCATACAAGCAGTCTTTTGATGCAAGATAGAGAAGATTGCGTTGAGAGAAGGGGCCTTAGCTCAGCTGGGAGAGCGCCTGCTTTGCACGCAGGAGGTCAGCGGTTCGATCCCGCTAGGCTCCATAAGATACGGAAGTATCTTGTCAACGAAGACGTAAAAATAGGAATTGATCATTGAAAACTAAATAACAATATCTTATAACGATAAATAAACCGAGAAATGTTTTAAACATTTCTGTAAAGCTGCGAATTATTTTAAATAGTTCGAAAAAACTTATACTTGTTTTAATGGCAAAGTTAATAAGGGCGCACGGTGGATGCCTTGGCATTAAGAGCCGAAGAAGGACGTGACTAACGACGATATTCTAGGGGGAGCAGTAAGTACGCATTGATCCCTAGGTCTCCGAATGGGGAAACCCACTATGTTATGCATAGTATCCGTAAGTGAATACATAGCTTACGTGAAGGTAACGCAGAGAACTGAAACATCTAAGTACCTGCAGGAAGAGAAAGTAAAAACGATTTCCTAAGTAGCGGCGAGCGAACGGGAAACAGGCCAAACCAAGAAGCTTGCTTCTTGGGGTTGTAGGACTGCAACGTGGACTTAAAGTTTATAGAAGAATTACCTGGGAAGGTAAGCCAAAGAGAGTAATAGCCTCGTATTTGAAATAGACTTTATACCTAGCAGTATCCTGAGTAGGGCTGGACACGCGAAATCCAGTTTGAATCCGGGAGGACCATCTCCCAAGCCTAAATACTCCTTAATGACCGATAGTGAACCAGTACCGTGAGGGAAAGGTGAAAAGAACCCCGGGAGGGGAGTGAAATAGCACCTGAAACCGTGTGCCTACAAGAAGTTCGAGCCCGTCAATGGGTGAGAGCGTGCCTTTTGTAGAATGAACCGGCGAGTTACGTTATGATGCGAGGTTAAGCTGAAGAGGCGGAGCCGTAGCGAAAGCGAGTCTGAATAGGGCGCTTTAGTATCATGATGTAGACCCGAAACCTAGTGACCTATCCATGAGCAGGTTGAAGGTGCGGTAAGACGCACTGGAGGACCGAACCAGGACACGTTGAAAAGTGTTTGGATGACTTGTGGATAGCGGAGAAATTCCAAACGAACTGGGAGATAGCTGGTTCTCTCCGAAATAGCTTTAGGGCTAGCGTCGCAATTTAAGTGTATTGGAGGTAGAGCACTGTTTGGATGAGGGGCCCATCTCGGGTTACCAATTTCAGATAAACTCCGAATGCTAATACACATGTGCGGCAGTCAGACTGCGAGTGCTAAGATCCGTAGTCGAAAGGGAAACAGCCCAGACCACCAGCTAAGGTCCCAAAATATATGTTAAGTGGAAAAGGATGTGGGGTTGCACAGACAACTAGGATGTTAGCTCAGAAGCAGCTATCATTCAAAGAGTGCGTAATAGCTCACTAGTCGAGTGACCCTGCGCCGAAAATGTACCGGGGCTAAACATATTACCGAAGCTGTGGATTTAATAATAATTAAATGGTAGGAGAGCGTTGTAATCAGCGATGAAGGTATACCGTGAGGGGTGCTGGAGCGATTACAAGTGAGAATGCCGGTATGAGTAGCGCAAGATAAGTGAGAATCTTATCCACCGTAAGACTAAGGTTTCCAGGGGAAGGCTCGTCCGCCCTGGGTTAGTCGGGACCTAAGGCGAGGCCGAAAGGCGTAGTCGATGGACAACAGGTTGATATTCCTGTACTAGTATTATAAGTGATGGAGGGACGCAGTAGGCTAAAGGGAGCCAGTTAATGGATTCTGGTCTAAGCAGTGAGGTGTGGAATGTGTCAAATGCATTTTCCTTTAACATTGAGCTGTGATGGGGAAGCAACTACGGTTGCGAAGCCCTTGATGTCACACTGCCAAGAAAATCTTCTAGCGTTTAATATAATACTACCCGTACCGCAAACCGACACAGGTAGTCGAGGCGAGTAGCCTCAGGTGATCGAGAGAACTCTCGTTAAGGAACTCGGCAAAATGACCCCGTAACTTCGGGAGAAGGGGTGCTGTACTATGTACAGCCGCAGTGAAAAGATCCAAGCAACTGTTTATCAAAAACACAGCTCTCTGCTAAACCGCAAGGTGATGTATAGGGGGTGACGCCTGCCCGGTGCTGGAAGGTTAAGAGGAGGGGTTAGACTTCGGTCGAAGCTCTGAATTGAAGCCCCAGTAAACGGCGGCCGTAACTATAACGGTCCTAAGGTAGCGAAATTCCTTGTCGGGTAAGTTCCGACCCGCACGAAAGGCGTAATGATTTGGATACTGTCTCAACGAGAGACTCGGTGAAATTTTAGTACCTGTGAAGATGCAGGTTACCCGCGACAGGACGGAAAGACCCCATGGAGCTTTACTGCAGATTGATATTGAGTACCTGTGAAGCATGTACAGGATAGGTAGGAGACTTTGACCTTGGGACGCTAGTTTCAAGTGAGTCGCTGTTGGGATACTACCCTTGCTTCATGGTTGCTCTAACCCACACGCATAATCGGCGTGGGAGACAGTGTCTGTCGGGCAGTTTGACTGGGGCGGTCGCCTCCTAAAGAGTAACGGAGGCGCCCAAAGGTTCCCTCAACATGGTTGGAAATCATGTGTAGAGTGTAAAGGTATAAGGGAGCTTGACTGCGAGAGCTACAACTCGAGCAGGTAGGAAACTAGGGCTTAGTGATCCGGTGGTACCGCATGGAAGGGCCATCGCTCAACGGATAAAAGCTACCCTGGGGATAACAGGCTTATCTCCCCCAAGAGTTCACATCGACGGGGAGGTTTGGCACCTCGATGTCGGCTCGTCGCATCCTGGGGCTGTAGTCGGTCCCAAGGGTTGGGCTGTTCGCCCATTAAAGCGGCACGCGAGCTGGGTTCAGAACGTCGTGAGACAGTTCGGTCCCTATCCGTCGCGGGCGTAGGAAATTTGAGAGGATCTGCCCTTAGTACGAGAGGACCGGGGTGGACTTACCGCTGGTGTACCAGTTGTTCCGCCAGGAGCACCGCTGGGTAGCTATGTAGGGAAGGGATAAGCGCTGAAAGCATCTAAGTGCGAAGCCCACCTCAAGATGAGATTTCCCATTCTTTATGAATTAAGAGCCCTGAGAGATGATCAGGTTGATAGGCTGGAAGTGGAAGTCCTGCGAGGGATGGAGCGGACCAGTACTAATAGCTCGAGGACTTTACCAAAGAATAGAACTTATGAGTTCAGCTTTACATATTTATTGTGAGATTGTTATTTAGTTTTGAGTGTTCAATACATTCAGACCATGATTTGGTATTCATTGCATAGGAGATACACCTGTTCCCATGTCGAACACAGAAGTTAAGTCCTATTACGCCGGAAGTAGTTGGGGGTTGCCCCCTGTGAGATATGGTAAATGCCAAGTGATTGGGAGTTTAGCTCAGCTGGGAGAGCATCTGCCTTACAAGCAGAGGGTCAGCGGTTCGATCCCGTTAACTCCCATCGAATATGTTATAATATATTCGATAACAATTAAAGAAATATCGGAAGGGTAGCGAAGAGGCTAAACGCGGCGGACTGTAAATCCGCTCCTTCGGGTTCGGGGGTTCGAATCCCTCCCCTTCCATAGTTTTACGGGCATAGTATAAAGGTAGTACAAAGGTCTCCAAAACCTTTGGTGTGGGTTCAATTCCTGCTGCCCGTGTTTGTATTATGGCGGATGTGGTGAAGTGGTTAACACACCAGCTTGTGGCGCTGGCACTCGCGGGTTCGATTCCCGTCATCCGCCCTTTTAATGGGGTATAGCCAAG
The DNA here is from genome assembly GCF_016027715.1 of Lactococcus garvieae. Taxonomy (NCBI): domain Bacteria; kingdom Bacillati; phylum Bacillota; class Bacilli; order Lactobacillales; family Streptococcaceae; genus Lactococcus; species Lactococcus garvieae. Next base: position 1,730,289 of record NZ_CP065691.1, on the reverse strand, counting down.
CGGTAAGGCAAGGGACTTTGACTCCCTCATGCGTTGGTTCGAATCCAGCTACCCCAGTTCAAATACATTTTCTATTTGAGAAAAGTCTGTTGCCGAAGTGGCGGAATAGGCAGACGCGCCAGACTCAAAATCTGGTTCCTTCACGGGAGTGCCGGTTCGACCCCGGCCTTCGGCATAATTAATAAAAAACAGATTCGAGCTTTCTTGGATCTGTTTTTTATTAACAAAACTGTAAATAGCAATGAAAAAAATACTTTCTATAAGAGAAAGTATTTTTCTATTACGCAAGGAAAGTTTTATCTGCTTTTTTAATAAGATATTTTTCAATCTCAATCACCACAAAGATGACAAGTGAGAGTAAGATTGCGATTAGCCAGTGTGTAGCGGTAAGGGGAACCACATCAATAAATGTACGTAAGGGTGTTAATGTGAATATAAAGGTAGTCACAAGGGAAATAATTGTTGTCCAGAATATTGTTTTATTGGAATATAAACCATCTTTGAAGATAGAATCATTACTCCGGGCATTAAATATATGGTAAGTGGATGCAAGAGCTAGAACGAGAAAGGTCATCGACTGTCCTAACTGCAGGCTTGGAGTGCTTCCTGCTATTTCAACAAAGCGTCCGATATAAAAACCGATGAGTGAGATGATAATGAAAGTTGTGGAAGAAGTTACGATACGTTGGGATACACCACGGGAAAAGAGGCTTTCATTTACATCTATAGGTGGTTTTTTCATTATATATTTATCTGATTTTTCACGACTTAAACCAAAGCCTGGGATACCATCAGCTAAAACGTTGATATAAAGTAGCTGCATACCTGTAAGTGGCAGTCCCCAGCCTATAATCGCACCAAAGAGCATGATGAGAATTTCGGCGATATTTGCAGAGAGGAGATAGTAGATTGTGCGTTTGATGTTGATATAAACGCGTCGTCCTTCGGCGATAGCACTTACGATTGTTGCAAAATTGTCATCAGCTAAGATAATGTCTGAAGCATTTTTAGCGACTTCTGTTCCGGCGATACCCATAGCAGTTCCGACATCGGCTGCACGGAGTGAGGGTGCATCATTGACCCCATCTCCAGTCATAGCTACGATATGTTTCTTATCTTGCCAAGCTTTAACAATCCGAAGTTTATCTTCAGGAGAAACGCGGGCATAGACTGAAATTTTTTCGATTTTATCTTTGAGTTCTTCATCTGTCATATTTGACAGAGTAATCCCATCAATGACTAGATCACCTGGACGATAAATATCAAGTTCTGTTGCAATTGCTTTAGCAGTAAGAGCATGATCACCAGTTATCATTACAGGAATGATTCCCGCTCCCCGTGCTTCAGCCACGGCTTGTTTACTTTCAGGACGAGGTGGATCAATCATCCCGATAATTCCTAAGAAAGTTTGATTTTCTTCAAGAGAATCATAATTGTCGGGGATTTTATCAATAATTTTATAAGAAAGTGCGAGAACACGTAAAGCATTTTCCGCAAATTGGTTATGAATATCGTGAGCTTCTTGCAAATTATGTGGAACAAGTCGATCAAAAGCCCCTTTAGTAATTACAAGGTAGCCTCCATTTTCATCAGAAACAACGACAGTCATTTTTTTTCTTGTAGAATCAAAAGGAAGTTCTACAAGACGCTGAGGTGCATGTGAAGGTTGATAAAGATTGTGTGAGATAAGAAAGTTTATAATGGCTGTTTCTGTTGGATCACCATGTGTTTTCCATTTACCGTCCTCTTGGACGGCGGTTGCGTTTGATACTAGACCAAATTTGTAAATCAAATCCTCTTCTTTATCAGAAAGCTGGTTTTTTTGCCAAATAGCTTCTCCTTGCACCCACAAACGTTGAATTGTCATTTGATTCTGAGTTAGGGTTCCCGTTTTATCAGAAGCAATAACCGAAGCATTTCCTAAGGTCTCAACTGCTGGGATATTACGAATAATGGCTTTTTTGTAAGCCATATTTTCAACACCATACACAAGTGAGAGAGTAACAATAACTGGCAAAGTTTCAGGTACAGCAGCAATCCCAAGAATAACTGCTGTCATCATATTTTCGCTAAAAGGAATTCCCCCATGTAAGAGATTAACAAGAAAGATGATAGCACCGGCACCAAAAGCAATGGCAGCTAAGCGCTTTGCTAATGCGTCAATACGCTTTTGCAAAGGTGTTTTTCCTTTAACCTGGTCTTCTAGAAGCTGGGCGATTTGCCCCATCTGACTGTCCATGCCAGTCGCCACAACGATGCCAGAAGCCGTTCCGTTTAGGATATTTGTTCCTGAGAAAACCATGTTAACTTGATCACCTAAGGGGACGTCTTCTAGTATTTCACGTGAAGCATCTTTTTCTATCGGCTCTGATTCCCCTGTAAGTGAAGATTCATCCACCTGGAGACTGTTTGCTGAAAGCAGCCGTACATCGGCGCCGACCTGCTCGCCAGCGTTCAATTGTATCAGATCACCAACGACCAATTCCTCGGAAGGAATAGTACTTAACTTACCTTCCCGTATAACGGTGGAATTAGGGGCAGAGAGTTTTTTTAAGGCCGATAAAGCTGTTTCTGCACGTTCTTCCTGAAGATGAGCCACAATGACATTAATGATAACAATCAGTAGAATAACAATAGGTTTTGTGTAATTTCCCGTATCTAGAGAAAGGTAAAAGGCAGGGATAGAGACGAAGATTAAAACAAGATTCATCACCTCAAGTATATGTTTTACGAGTTTTTGTAAGATACTTTTCTGCTTTGCTTCCTGAAAGGTGTTCTCCCCGTATTTTTCCCGGTGAATAGATACTTGTTCTTTATTTAACCCATCTGAAATATCGACCTGATAGTATTTTTGGATGGTTTTGATATCACTTTTTTTATAATCCATGAGTCCCCGATTCTATTTTTTTTTGACTATTAATAAAATTTGTTTTATAGTACAAGTATAATATTTTTATTATTCATTACAAAACGATTTGGCATTTAGAAAAAGCTGTATAAATAGCTAAAAATATGATATTATGGTAGATATGGAAACGAAAACGGTAAGCGAACTTGCAGAGCTTTTTGGAGTTACTCGTCAAGCGATGAATAAACGGACCAAACAGCTGGACGAGAAATATGTAGAGAAAAATGAAAAAAATGTTACTGTAATTAATGAAGGCGGGATTCATGAACTTGAGCGTCTTTATGGAAAAGTTGTGACAGCTAAGGCAGAAGTTGTTGATGAGAAAGAAATGACTCAAGAGCTTTCAACATCGCCTTCAGACACAGCTGTTTTTGAGCTGGTTTCAAATCTAATGCAAGATAAAAATGCAGAAATTGAACGTCTCAATCAACAATTGATGGCTAAAGATGCACAGATTGCGGAAAAGGATAAACAAATCAATCGTCAACAGGAGTTGATGGAAAAGTCTCTCAGTGATAACAATCAGTTTTTACTTGAAATGAAAGCTGAATCTGAAAAAGGCTTCTTTGCGAAACTTTTCGGAAAATAAATATAACAGCTTAGCTGTTATTTTTTATTAAAAGTAGACAGATGTAAACGTTTTCCTCTCCGTTCCCACGGTTGTGCACATTCTTCCGGCTTTTATGTTTGCAAATTTTAAAAAAAGTGTTAAAATGTAAGAGTAAGTTAAATGATTAACTTAGTGATAGAGATTTTCTCTATAAACAAAATTTTAAACCTATAAGGAGACTTACTCATGGTAGTTAAAGTTGGTATTAACGGTTTCGGACGTATCGGTCGTCTTGCTTTCCGTCGTATTCAAAACGTTGAAGGTGTTGAAGTAGTAGCAATCAACGACCTTACAGATCCAGCAATGCTTGCACACTTGTTGAAATATGACACAACTCAAGGTCGTTTCGACGGTAAAGTTGAAGTTAAAGATGGTGGTTTCGAAGTTAACGGTAAATTTGTAAAAGTTACTGCAGAAGCTAACCCAGCTAACATCAACTGGGCTGAAGATGGTGCAGAAATCGTTCTTGAAGCAACTGGTTTCTTCGCAACTAAAGAAAAAGCTGAACAACACTTGCACGCTAACGGTGCTAAAAAAGTTGTTATCACAGCGCCTGGTGGAAATGATGTTAAAACAATCGTTTTCAACACTAACCACGAAGTATTGACTGGTGAAGAAACAGTTATCTCTGGTGCATCATGTACTACTAACTGTCTTGCTCCAATGGCTGACGCTTTGAACAAAAACTTCGGTCTTAAAGTTGGTACTATGACAACTATCCACGGTTACACTGGTGACCAAATGACTCTTGATGGCCCTCACCGTGGTGGAGACTTCCGTCGTGCACGTGCTGCAGCTGAAAACATCGTACCTAACTCAACAGGTGCTGCTAAAGCTATCGGTCTTGTATTGCCAGAATTGAATGGTAAACTTCAAGGTCACGCACAACGTGTACCAGTTCCAACTGGTTCATTGACAGAACTTGTATCAGTTCTTGATAAAGAAGTTACTGTTGAAGAAGTAAACGCAGTTATGAAAGCAGCTGCTAACGAATCTTACGGTTACAACGAAGATGAAATCGTTTCATCTGATATCGTAGGTATCTCTAACTCTTCACTCTTTGACGCTACTCAAACTGAAGTTACTACAGCTGACGGCGTTCAATTGGTTAAAACAGTTGCTTGGTACGATAACGAAATGTCTTACACATCTAACCTCGTTCGTACACTTGAATACTTTGCAAAAATCGCTAAATAATTCTGTTATTTAACGTTATAAACAGAGAAGCTTGGCTCCTCTGTTTTTTTATGTCTTTAGATATTGAAGAAATTTGTATAGAAATGAACAGCCTATCTTTTAAGGCAATCCTATAGTTTACAACTATAAAATTAACAAAATAAGAATTAAAAATCATAAAATTGGAGAAAATAATGGAAACACCTAAATGCCCAACTTGTTCAAGTGAATACACTTATGAACTCTCAGATACGACATTTGGATGCTCAGAATGTGGTAATGAATTTACACAGGCTGACTTAGAAGCAGATAAATTTATTGTTCTTGACAGCGTAGGCCAACCTTTAACTGATGGTGATTCAGTAATCATTATTCAAGACCTTCCTGTAAAGGGTATGCCTAAACCGATTAAAAAAGGTACGAAAGTAAAAAATATCCGTATTAATGAATTTGGAAAAAATGAACACTTTATTGACTCAAAAATCGAAGGTTTTGGCGCTATTGGCTTAAAAGGGTCAGTAGTCAAAAAAGCTTAAAATTCAAAATATAGAGGCAATCATTTGATTGCTTTTTTATTTTGAGATTATTTAGGTGAACAATAATAAATTGGATAAAAAGCAGCAATAATGCTTTTCTGCTATAATAAAAATATGAAACTAACAGACAGTATACAATATTTGAAGGGTGTAGGGCCAAAATCCTTTGAGAATTATCAGAAACTTGGAATTTCGACGATTCAAGATTTGTTGCTTTATTTTCCTTTTCGTTATGAAGATTTTGCTGGACGTTCAATTTTTGAATTAATAGATGGAGAAAAAGCGACTGTTATTGGAGAAGTTGTTACTCCGGCCAATGTACAGTATTATGGCTTTAAGCGAAACAGGCTCACTTTTAAGTTGAAACAAGGAGAGGCTGTGGTAGCTGTTAGCTTTTTTAATCAACCCTACTTAGCAGATAAGATTGAGGTTGGCAAAGAAGTGGCCGTGTATGGAAAATGGGAGCAAAAGAAACAACAGCTTCTAGGAATGAAAGTTTTGACACAGGCAGAAGATGGTTTTTCTCCAGTTTATCATCTTACGGCGGGGATGAAGCAGTCTAATTTAGTAAAAGCTATTCAGTCAGCATTTGACAGTGGGCTTTTAGCAGATTTAAAAGAAAATTTACCTGATTATTTACTGGAAAAATATCGCTTGATGTCACGTCAAGAAGCAGTCCGGGCTATGCATTTTCCTGAGGATATGGCTGCGCACAAACAGGCCTTAAGGCGCGTGAAATTTGAAGAACTTTTCTATTTTCAGCTGAAGCTTCAAGCATTGAAAAATAAAGAAAAAGCACAGCGCTTTGGCCGTCGTGTGGTTTTTGAACAGGACTTGATGACGGAGAAAATCAACAGTCTTCCTTTTGAACTCACAGATGCTCAGCTCAAATCTCTAAAGGAAATTCTAGTGGATATGTCATCTGCCTATCACATGAATCGCCTGTTACAAGGTGATGTAGGTTCAGGTAAAACAGTTGTAGCCAGTTTGGCTATGTATGCAGCCGTTCTTTCAGGCTTGCAAGCTGCTATCATGGTTCCGACGGAAATTTTGGCCAGACAACATTATGCTAATCTCCAAAATTTATTTCCCGAATTAAAAATTAGTCTCCTTGTTTCAGGTTTAAAAGTAGCGGAAAGACGTGAAATATTGGAGAGCCTAGCAAGTGGTCAAACTCAGATGGTGGTAGGGACGCATGCCTTAATCCAAGATGGTGTAGACTTTCATGATCTAGGACTTGTTATCACAGATGAGCAACATCGTTTTGGTGTTAATCAGCGAAAAGTTCTACGAGAAAAAGGTCAAAATCCTGATGTGCTCATGATGACGGCTACCCCGATTCCTCGTACTCTAGCCATCACAGCTTTTGGTGATATGGATGTTTCTATTATTGATGAATTGCCTAAAGGCCGTCAACCGATTACCACACGTTGGGTCAAGCATGAGCAACTGACAGAAGTTTTAAAATGGATAAAAGATGAACTGGAAAATCAAGCTCAAGTTTACTTTATTTCTCCTCTGATAGAGGAATCTGAAGCCTTGGACTTGAAAAATGCAGTGGCGCTTTATGAAGAACTTAGTGCTTACTTTGGAGCAGATGCTGGGATAGGTTTGTTACATGGTAAGATGAAGAATGAAGAAAAAGACCAAATCATGCAGAGCTTTAAGGCAGGTCTCCTGTCTGTTCTAGTTTCCACGACTGTTATTGAAGTTGGGGTCGATGTACCAAATGCAACTATTATGGTAATCATGGATGCGGATCGCTTTGGACTTTCCCAGCTCCATCAGTTACGTGGACGCGTAGGTCGTGGGAGCAAGAAATCTTACACTATCTTGGTGGCTAATCCCAAGACGGATTCAGGAAAAAATAGGATGAAAATCATGTGTCAAACTCAGAATGGCTTCCGCTTAGCTGAAGAAGATTTAAAAATGCGCGGTTCAGGGGAAATATTTGGTGTTCGGCAATCCGGAATTCCAGAATTTTTAGCAGCGGATATCGTCAATGATTACAATATTTTAGAGGTTGCACGCCAAGAAGCACAAGAGGTCTTCAAGCAGCCAGAGCGTCCTGAGTATCAATTAATGTTAGAGGGTTTAGATGTTGATGGAGGTTTTGACTAAATATGGTTGATAAAATAAAGTTAGAGGAACTTATCAAAGAAGTCTGGTCTGACTTTGATACATTAAAAGAGCAAGAAGAAGTGCACAAACTATTAGTTCCTGAAGCCATGCCCTTGCTTTGGTTTGGCAATCTTCCTGCTTACGAGCAGTCTGCCTTAAAAATATTAACCGTTAGTAAAAATCCTTCATATGCCGAATTTGGAGAAAACCATCGATTTGAAGAAGGTTTATCTTATCAGGAGTCCTTAAATCAATATTTTCAATATAATCCAAGTTCGTGGTTTAATAACTTAGACAAGCTGTTAAAGTATTTTGATGGTGGCTATAGAGGCGCGATAAATACAGCCTTACATGCAGACCTGTTCACTCCTATAGCTACTCATCCTGTTTGGCCGGGTTTAACCAAAGAGGAACAGAAATATTTTCCTATGCGATTTGCACAATTGATAGAAATTTTAAAGCCAGAACTCATCTTGACTTCGCTCTCAGCGAAGAATCTAAAAATCATGCTGAATCAGTTTGAAGAAGATGCCATCAAAATTTTTCATGAAGAAGAGCCAGGTAAATCAGCCAAATATATCCAAGCCTATCGCATTAATGAAAATCTACTACTTATCAATGGGAGAAATTTTCAAGGCACCTATTTTGGTGGGATGTCTTCTGAATTTATCACACATTGTTTGCAAGAAATAAGAAAGGTCGTTTAATATGGGGATGATATTAGCATTTTTAGGTGGTGGCTTGTCCTTACTTAACTTTTCTCTCGAATGGAGAAGTCTTCCTTTGCAGGTTGTTTTTACCATAATCTCTCTGTTGAGCATGATTATCTACAACGGAAAGAAAACACGGAAATCTTACACAAGGGATGGAACAAGAATCTTTACATTCGGTTTTGCTGTATGTTTTATCTCTTTCATTGGTTCGGCTTCAATATTGCTAGCCATTTTCATGCGATGGCAATGAAAAAACATAAGGAGTATCTCCTTATGTTTTTTATTTTCCTAAACAGAATTGGCTGAAAAGCTGAGTAATCAACTCATCTGGTGCAGCTTCCCCAGTTATTTCTCCTAAGAGTTGCCAACACCGTGTAACGTCTACTTGGATTAAGTCCACAGGAAGTCCCATAGCTAAACCATTGTTTGCTTCTTTCAGAGCTCCTAAGGCTTCTTCAACAAGTCCGATATGGCGCGCATTAGATAAAGTGGTCGCATCTTTTGCTTCGATTTCTCCAGAAAAGAAGAGCGTACGTATTTGCTTTTCAACTGCGTCTAAGTTTTCATTTTTTAGCGCAGAGATACGGATATAATCCTCAGGAAGCTTTTCGAGCTCAATTTTTTCTGGCAAGTCTGTTTTATTGAGCAGAACTATACGGTTGCTGGATGATGAAACTTCTAAAAGTTCCACATCTTTAGCTGTCAAGGGTGAGGAAGCATCCAGAACAAGAAGAACTAAGTCAGCTTCTTCCAAGGCTTTTTGACTCCGCTCTACACCTATCTTTTCCACTACATCTTCAGTTTCGCGAATACCTGCAGTATCAATTAATTCTAGAGGAACGCCACCAATGTTGGCAAACTCTGTAATCACATCACGTGTCGTTCCAGCAATGTCAGTGACGATAGCCTTTTCTTCACGTAAGAGTTGGTTGAGCAGGCTGGATTTTCCGACATTAGGACGGCCGATAATTGCAGTTCTTAAACCCTCACGGAGAATTTTTCCCCGCTTAGCGGTTGCCAGTAAAGTTTCTAAGAGCTGTTCAAAGTGCGCCGTTTTTTCCAAAAGCATTTGGCTGGTCATGGTTTCCACGTCATCATATTCAGGGTAGTCAATATTAACTTCTACTTGAGCCAATGATTCCAAGATTTCTTGTCGTATGTTGTTAATAAGATTTGAGAGACTACCATCAAGTTGTTTAATAGCAATATTAGCAGCTTGATCTGTTTTAGCTCGAATCAAATCCATTACTGATTCTGCTTGAGCTAAATCGATGCGGCCATTCAAGAAAGCACGTTTTGTAAATTCCCCTGGCTCAGCTAAGCGAGCGCCTGAGCGGAGTAAGAGTTGTAAAATTTCCTGAGTTACAGCGATTCCCCCGTGGGTGTTAATTTCAACAAGATCTTCGCGCGTGAAAGTTTTGGGTGCGCGCATAACAGAGAGCATCACTTCATCGACGAGACGTTCCTGCTCAAAGATATGTCCATAGTTTATGGTGTGTGAAGCCACCGTGTCCAAGTCTTTTCCTTTAAAAACCTTCTTAGCGATAGCAACAGCATCACTCCCCGATAAGCGGACGATTGCAATGGCTCCTTCACCTAAAGGTGTGGAGATTGCTGCTATTGTGTCAAATTCTTTTGTTATCATATAATTATTTTACCTTATTACTAAATTCAATATGCCTTATTATATAACAAGTAGCGATAAAAATAAAGATGAGTCGACTAATCGTCGAAGGGTTATCTTATCTATATTTGAGAAAATTCTAGTAAAATAAAAGTATGAGATTGGATAAATATTTGGCGGAAGCCGGAATGGGTTCACGCAAAGAAGTAAAGTCGGTGCTTAAGACCGGAAAAGTGACTGTGAATGGCAAGGTCATCAAAGATGGCAAGATGCATGTTGATGAGAGTAAAGATCAGGTAAACTATGGGGAGCAGCTCTTAAGCTATCAAGAGTTTTATTACTATTTACTGAATAAACCCGCAGGTGTTGTTTCAGCGACAAAAGACAATATAGATAAGACGGTTGTTCAATTGTTGAAAGCGCAGGATTTTCGAGCGGATATTTTTCCGGTCGGGCGTCTTGATAAAGATACTGAAGGGCTTCTTTTGCTCACAAATGACGGAGCGTTGAGTCATAATCTCTTAAGTCCCAAAAAACATGTAGAAAAAGAATACTTTGCCCAAATACGAGGACAAGTTACGGAAGAAACGATTCAACAATTTGCAGTGGGTCTGACTTTGAAGTCCGGTGAAGCAGTAAAACCTGGCGAACTTTTTATTGAAAAGTCGGACGCGGAAAGTAGTGAGATTCGCCTAATTATCCATGAAGGGAAGTTTCATCAGGTTAAACGAATGTTTGAAGCGGTCGATATGAAAGTAACTTACTTGAAGCGTATTCGAATGGGAAGTCTACAACTTGATAAGACATTGAATCTAGGAGAATATCGTCCTCTAAAGAGTGAAGAAATCAAAAAGCTAAAGGAGTAGCTATGGAAAAAGTTGTTTCTATAAAAAATCTAAGTGTTGGATTTGATGGGCGTGAGGTTCTGGAAAATCTTTCATTGGAATTGTTCTCAGGACAAATCATTGGGCTTATTGGCCCATCTGGTTCAGGAAAATCAACTTTTATTAATGCTCTGTTAGGCATGATTAAGACAGATGCAGGTGAGATAAAAATATTGAATACTCGAATACCAAATCGAGAAATTATGAATGAGATTGGCTTTATGGCACAGTCTGATGCACTCTTTTCTGAACTTACAGGCCAGCAAAATATGGAATTTTTTGGAGCGCTTCAAGGAAAAATTGGAAAGGAAAAAATGAGGCAAGCGGCTGCCACAGTTGGCTTGACGACGGAACTTTCTAAAACAGTAGCAAAATACTCAGGAGGGATGAAGCGTCGTTTATCCTTAGCAATAGCTTTACAGACAGATGCCCCCATATTGCTCTTAGATGAGCCAACTGTTGGTATTGATCCTGAACTACGCCAAACCATCTGGAGTGAATTAAAGCGACAAGCAGAAAGAGGAAAAGCTATTCTGATGACCACTCATGTAATGGACGAGGCCGAACGGTGTGATCAAGTTATTTTGTTGAGAGCAGGTAAATTTGTAGCACAAGGCAGTCCAGCAGAATTAAAAAACGAATTTCATGTGTCGAGTATCGAAGAGGCTTTTATTCAAGCAAGACAGGCAGGTGATTCTTATGAGAGTTAAGGCTATTTTTAAACGAATTTTACTGCAGCGCTTAGGGGATAAACGAAGTTTGGCTTTACTTTTTCTCGCGCCTTTAGTGATTTTAAGTTTATTATATTTTCTGCTTCAAGTTCCTTCAGATGTGAAGTATCGTGTGGGACTAGAAAGCAATAGAGCCGATTTGTCAAAAGTGCTCAAGCAAAATGATAAGTTGGACATTGTTTTATCAAATAATCCTTCGGAGATCAGAGAAGTGATAAATGAGCAGAATTTAGATGCTTTTGTCAAGGCTGATGGAAACAAGATAGAAATAACCTACGCCAATAAGGATACCTCAAAAACTCAGACTATTTCCCAACTTATTACCCAGTCTAGTCAGAAGCTGCATGTTCAAGTGCTGGAAAAACAATCTGAAAAAAAACGAGACGGTACTTTGACAAATACACCTCAATCTTCTGGTTTTAGGATTGAGAACCATTATCTTTATGGTGATTCTTCTCTTAGTTTGTTTGATAATCTTGCTCCTGTTTTAGTAAGTTTCTTTGTTTTCTTTTTTGTCTTTTTGATTTCAGGAATCTCCTTAGTCAATGAGCGAACCAGTGGGACTTTGACCCGAATGTTGGTTACTCCAGTTAGACGTAGTGAAATTGTAACGGGATATACGCTAGCATATGGATTGCTGGCATTTATCCAGACTGGTTTAATCGTATTTTGGACACGCTATGTTTTGCAGCTACAAGTCCTAGGAAACTTTTCTTTGGTATTGGTAATTAATGTATTGATTGCTATTATAGCCTTGTTAGTGGGACTTTTGTTGTCTGCTTTAGCGAAAACCGAGTTTCAGTTTATTCAGTTTGTTCCTGTTGCCATAGTGCCTCAATTCCTCTTTTCGGGGATTATTAATGTCGATACAATGTCTGAGCCCTTGCGCTGGATTGCGCATCTTATGCCCTTATATTATGGAGTTGACGCCCTTCAAAAAGTGATTAAACAAGGAATGGGGCTAGCAGACATAAGTTTTAATCTGATTCTCTTATTTATCATTGCTGCATTATTGTATGTAGCCAACGTTTTTGCTTTAAAAACATTGAGAAAAACTTAGAGCTTCAAATAAAAAGATGGAAAATCCATCTTTTTTGTTATAATATTTAGGAGAGTCTTTGGAGGAATTTAATAATGGATAATTTAAAAAAACAAGTTGGAATTAAAGCGGCGGAGTACGTAAAATCAGGAATGGTTGTTGGTTTAGGAACAGGATCAACAGCAGCTTTTTTCGTTGAAGAGTTAGGACGACGTGTGAAAGAAGAGGGTTTAGAAATAATTGGCGTAACCACTTCAAATATAACGAGTCAGCAAGCAACAGCTCTTGGTATTCCACTTAAGTCCATCGATGAGGTAGATGTGGTGGACCTTACTGTAGACGGTGCAGATGAGATTGATGCCCAACTTAATGGTATCAAGGGTGGCGGCGCGGCACTACTTATGGAGAAAATTGTCGCGACATACTCGAAAGATTATATCTGGATAGTCGATGAGAGCAAACTCTCTGAAAAACTTGGAAGTTTTAAAGTTCCTGTAGAAGTTATTCCTTATGGCTCAGAACAACTTTTCCGTAAATTTGAGGCAGCTGGTTATGCACCAAGCTGGCGAATGGAAGGTCAAAATCAGCTCATTACAGATATGCAACATTACATCATTGACTTGCATATCTCTGAAATTGCCGACCCAGAAAAATTAGCTGAAGAACTTGATTTAACGGTAGGAGTTGTGGAGCATGGTCTCTTTAACAACATGGTGAAAAAAGTTATTGTTGCAGATCAGTCAGGTGTTAAGCTAATTGAAAAATAAAAAAAGAAGGAGTCCCTTCTTTTTTATTTGTTTAGGTACTTGATCAGAGCGTGTTAAGCCATTGCTCAACGCCCCATTTATGAGAGCCACGTTTGAGTTTTTCAATAGCTGTTTGGTTATCAAACCAAAATATTTTGTTAAAGTCTTCGAGAGGAGCTTGATCAAAATGAGCATCTATCGTTTCATAAATATAGGCAGGGTTGCAAAAATATTTATCACGATGAGAGCTATAGAAATACTCATCCGCTTGTCCAAAATAGCGGCCTAAAGTGGCAGTTGCCCCCAATTCTTCGAGGAGTTCTCGTTCTAAGGCGAGTGCGTGGTTTTCATCCGCCTCGATTTCTCCGCCTGGGAGAAAAAAGGCGCCGTTTGGTGCTTGTACAAGGCAAATTTCACTATTGTTTTCACGTGAAACAATACCATAAACTCCATAACGGTACATGTAGTCTACTCCAGTAATTTTTTCGCCAAAGACAGGAATTTCTTGTTGAGTCATGATTGTGGCCCTCCAATATATTTTATAGAAGAAATTTTACTTATATTCTATCAAAAAGTTGACAATTTTGATAAAATAAAGAGGCTAAACAAAGCTCTTGCGAAGGGAAAAATGAACAGTGAAAAAATTTAATCTTAGTAAAATGATTATTATTGCCTTAATTATTGTTATTTCAGCATTTACAGCAATTTTTATTTCGGCAGACAACTTTAAAAATAATAAAAATCCATCTGCGATGACTCAGATTATCAATGACGGGACAGGGGCAGTAGATAGAATAATTGGAGCGCCAATCCGTTTTGTACAGGACAAAGCGAATCAAGTTGGAAATCTCTTGGATACTTATAAACAAAATCAAGCACTTAAAACACAAGTTTCAGAATTAAGTGATTCAAAAAATAATAAAGAAAGTCTAGAAGCCGAAAATAAAGAACTAAAGGCAGCTCTTAAGCTTCAAGAAACTCTAACAGATTATAAGAGTATTTCAGCAAATGTTATCACACGTAATCCATCCAGTTGGGCTGATACATTGGTTATTGACAGTGGAAGTAATCAAGGTATTAAAAATGGACAATTGGTTATGGCAAATGGTGGTATTGTTGGGCGTGTCAGTCAAGCAAACGAAAGTAGCTCAAAAATTTCTTTACTTAGCTCGGAAAAAGGTATTGAAGCAAAAATTCCTGTGCGCTTGGGCAACACAAGTGATCCAGTAAATGGGCTACTTACCAGTTACGATGCAGACCAAAAAGCTTATGTTATAACTTCCCTTGTAGGAACAGGAAATATTGAAAAAGGAAGTCAAGTGTTCACAAGTGGCCTTGGGGGAGATTCACCGCGCGATCTTTTACTGGGCACAGTACTTGAGGTAAAAGAAACAGATCAAGGTTTGAATCGTAAAGTATACGTGAAACCTGCAAGTAGTTTGTATGACATCCGATTTGTCTTTGTTATTCAAGGCATGATTGGAGGAAACTAGGTATGAGCCGTTTTAGCTTTCAATTTTTTAGTCCTTTGTTTCTTTTTTTCCTTCTTTTGCTTGATGGACAGTTGACGCACTTCTTTACAGCTTTATCGGGAGGGAGTGTTATTCCTGTTAGCCATTTACTTTTAATCTTTATGGTTTACACAGTGACTCAGCACCGTCATAGCTATGTCCTTATCGTGGGAATTCTTTTAGGTATTATCTATGACAGCTACTTTCTGGGCATTTTTGGCATAGCAAGTTTAATTTTGCCGTTGATCGCTCTTTTTGTCTATAATATCCAATCCGTTGTCTTTACAAATCGCTGGACACGTTTGTTTACGGTGATTATTATCGTTGCAGCTTTTCAAGTTTTGAGTACCCTTATTGTGGCTTTAGTAGGCGTTGTTAAAGTTGATTTTATTAGTTTTATTGTCCGTCAACTTGCTCCTACTTTAGCTTTAAACATCTTCCTCGCACTCCTGCTCCAATGGCCTTTGGAAAAGATGTATCGCCTTTGATAAGCGGCGTTTTGTAACAAAAAGGTAAAAAATGTATCTTTATAGATATCAAATTGACTTGGATAAGTTACAAAAGAGTGTTATACTTGGGATTATCTTGGCGTTATATTTATAAATCTATAGAAAACGAGAAGAAAAGAAAAGTATGAAAAAGAAATTAGTTACAGCCTTAATGTTATCGACGGTAATTTTATCATCGGGCGCAGCCCTTGGTTCAGTTAAAGCCGATAGCACAGACGATCAAATCGCAAAACAAGATGCTGCTATTAGTGCGGCTAAAAGTTCATCTTCTGCTGCACAAGCAAAAGTAGAAGCGATTCAATCACAAATAGACAGTTTACAATCTAAAAAGACTTCTACAGCAAAAGAAGTTAATAAATTGATGAAAGAGCAAAAAGAACAATCTGCACAGATTGCAAATTTGCATAAAGATATCAAAGAACGCAACACCGCCCTTGAGGCTCAAGCACGTAGTGCCCAAACAAGTGGCTCAGCTACAAATTATATGTCTGCCATTTTGGATTCAAAATCTTTAACAGATGCAATTCAAAAAATGACAGCAATGGCCACAGTTTCTGGTGCCAATAAAGCTATGCTTCAAAAACAACATGAAGATGAAAAAGCTATCCAATCTAAGTTGAAAGACAATGAAGCAAAATATGCTAAAGCGACTCAACTTCAACAAGAGTTGACAGCACAAAGCAACGAGTTGGCAAGCCAAGAAGCCGCCCTCAAAGTTGCACAATTGAGCTATCAATCAACAATTGCTAGTTCAGAAAGTAAAAAACAAAGCTTACTTGATCAAAAAGCAGCCGCAGTAGCTGCACAAGAAGCTGCAGCTAAACAAGCAGCCGCAGTAGCAGCGCAACAAGCTAAAGCAGAAGAAGCTGCACAAGCAGCTCAAAAAGCTCAGGAAGAACAAGCAGCTGCAGCTAAAGTAGAAGATACAAAAACAGCTGAAAAAGAATCTACAGCTGTAAGTGTGCCGGTGCCAGTTGTTACGACAACACCAGCAGCCGCTGCTTCTTCATCAAATAGCAACACAAGTTCTAATACAAATGTAGCTTCAAATTCAAATGCTAGCTCAAACGTAACTACAGATTCAAGTTCAAATTCAAGTTCTAATACAAACACAAACAGTAATACATCTGGTAACTCAACTACTACTCCTCCATCAAGCGCAGCTAATCCATATCCATGGGGACAATGTACTTGGGGAGTTTGGGAGTACTTCGGTGGAAGCATTCCAACATATGCTGGTAATGCTGGTGACTGGGTAGTTTATGCTAATAGTGGACCTGCCGTAGGTACAATTGCTGTATTCCCTCCAGGTAATCAAGGTGCAGGTGGCGTAGGTCACGTTGCGGTTGTAACTGCAGTTAATGGTAGCAAACTTACTATTTCTGAAACAAACTTCTCAGGCCCTAATGGTGGTGGTCTCGGAATTCGTACGACCCGCGAAGTTTCATCTGCAGGTGTAAGCTTTATCCGTCCATAATAATAAAATAAAAAGCGAGTAACTTTCTAAAATTATTCGTTTTTTTGTTCTTTGATAAAAACAAGCAAAGTTCAGAAACAAACTTAAAAGAAACTGTAACTCTAATGTTACAAAGCGACCCTAGGGTCGTGATACAATATAATATATTCACCGAACTAACCTAGGGAGGCAAATTAAAAATTTTATGAAGAAAAAACTTATTACAGCATTGATGCTTTCGTCTGTTGTCCTTACTACAGGCGCACCTTTTGCTGCCGTAAAGGCTGATTCTACAGATTCAAAAATTGCACAGGAAGATTCAAAAATTGCCAGTGCTAAAAGTGAAGCTGCTAAAGCGCAGTCACAAGTGGATTCAATTCAATCACAAGTGAGCACTTTAAAATCAAAGCAATCATCAATGACTAAAAAAGTTAATGAGTTGATGGCTCAACAAAAAGAACAATCTCAAAAGATTCAAAAGTTGAGTGAAAGTATTAAAGATCGTAATACTGCACTTGAAGCCCAAGCGCGTAGTGCACAAACTGATGGTTCAGCTACAAGCTATATGTCAGCTGTATTGGATTCAAAATCTTTGACTGATGCAATTCAAAAAATGACAGCAATGGCAACAGTTGCTGGTGCAAACAAGTCTATGATTCAACAGCAAGAAGCTGACCAAAAAGATATCCAAAGTAAGTTAGCGGATAATCAAAAAAAATATGCTGAAGCGACTCGTCTTCAACAAGAGTTGGACGCGCAAGCAGGTGAATTAGCAGCGCAAGAAGCAGCACTTAAAGTTGCCCAACTTAATTACCAAGCTACAGTGACAACTGCAGAAGGTAAAAAAGAAAGCTTGTTAAGCCAAAAAGCAGCAGCTGAAAAAGCAGCTCAAAAGGCCGCTGCCGCACAAAAAGCAGCAGCTAAAAAATCTGTAGTTGTACAACAAGAGCAAGCAGTGAAAAATAATACTACTGCTGTATCTTCAACGCCAGCTACAAGTAACACAGGCAACACAAGTGGAAATGGTAATTCTTCAACACCGACTCCTACTCCAACACCAGATCCGACACCAACACCAATTCCTACACCGGATCCAACACCGACTCCAGGTAACAGTGATAAGAACCCTTATCCAGCGGGCCAATGTACTGCTTTCGTATGGGATTACTTTAATGGAAACATGCCAACATACATGGGTAATGCTGGTGACTGGGTAGCTTATGCGAACAGTCCCGCAGCAGCGGGGACAATCGCAGTGTTCCCTCCAGGTAATCAAGGTGCCGGCGGCGTAGGTCACGTTGCTGTTGTCCTTTCTGTATCAGGGACTAAAATGACCGTTATTGAAGGAAACTTCAATGGTGGCTGGGGAACAACACGTGAGTGTTCGACAGCTGGCGTAAGTTTCATCCGTCCATAATAAATGATATTCAAATACAAACTTCGGTTTGTATTTTTTTAGGAAATATTTTAGCACTCTACGCTAAAGAGTGCTAATTTTTTTGCCAAAAGTCATAAAAAATGATAAAATATATTATAGTAGCTGTGAATGCAGACTACTCTCAAGGAGCGCAGGGCTGTCGTGCCATGTAAGGCTCCTAATATTCCATGTCAAGAAGGTTTAAATTATATGAATAACACAGAATTTTACGAACGCCTAGGTGTGGATAAAAATGCCAGCCAAGACGAGATTAAAAAAGCTTATCGAAAGATGTCTAAAAAATACCACCCAGATATTAACAAAGATCCGGGTGCAGAAGACAAATACAAAGAAGTTCAAGAAGCTTATGAAACTTTGAGTGATGAACAAAAACGTGCCAGCTATGACCAATATGGTGCAGCGGGAGCCAACGGTGGCTTTGGAGGCGGTCAGGGTGGATTCTCTGGTTTTGATGGTTTCCAAGGCGGTGCTGGCTTCGGTGGATTTGAGGATATCTTCTCAAGTTTCTTCGGAGGTGGGGGTGGACAGGTTAATCCAAATGCACCTCGCCAAGGTGATGACTTACAGTACCGTATCAATTTAACATTCGAAGAGGCAATCTTTGGTGCTGAGAAAGAAATCAAGTACAATCGTGAAGAACTTTGTCATACCTGTGCGGGCTCTGGGGCAAAACCTGGTACACACGCTGAAACATGTCACAAATGTCATGGACGTGGTCAAACACAAGTTATTCGTGATACACCTCTAGGTCGTATGTCAACAAATGTGGTCTGTGATGTTTGTCATGGCACAGGTAAAGAAATCAAATCACCTTGTCCAACATGTCACGGTACAGGTCATGAAAAGCTTGCTCACACTGTTAAGGTAAAAGTTCCAGCAGGTGTAGAGTCTGGTCAACAAATGCGTCTACAAGGTCAAGGTGACGCTGGTACCAATGGCGGCCCATATGGTGACCTCTATGTTCGCTTCCAAGTAGCTGCGAGTGATAAATTTGAACGTGATGGTAGTGAAATCTACTACCAGATGCCTTTGAATTTTGTGCAAGTCGCTCTGGGTGATGAAGTTGAAGTGCCAACAGTTCATGGGAATGTTAAGTTGAAGATTCCTGCAGGTACACAAACAGGAACAAACTTCCGCCTTAAAGGTAAAGGAGCGCCTAAACTACGTGGTAACGGTCAAGGGGATCAGCATGTCGTTGTCAATATTGTTACTCCAGATAAATTAAATGATGCACAACGCGAAGCTTTACGTGACTTTGCTAAAGCTAGTGGTCAAAATGTATCGGAGCACAAAAAAGGTTTTTTTGATAAATTTAAGTAAAAGAACTGTCCTTGGACAGTTCTTTTATATTGGTAATTAGGTAAATCAAGCCTGATTTGATATAATATTTTTATGAAACTTGTGAATTATAAACCAGATTATCTCTTAGAGGCTGTGTATAACTTGGATGTGGAAAACTTGAAAAAGAAAGACATCCGCGCAATCATGGTCGACTTGGATAACACTCTTATCGCCTGGAACAATCCAGACGGTACACCGGAACTGCATCAGTGGTTAAAAACAATGCGAGAAAATGGTATAAAGATTATTGTTGTCTCTAATAATAACCGTGAACGTGTACAACGTGCGGTTGCAAAGTTTGATGTTGACTTCATCTCTAGGGCGATGAAGCCTTTTGCCTGGGGAATTAACAAGGCACTGATTAAGCTTCAGGAGCGGCCCGATCATGTTGTTATGGTGGGAGATCAATTGATGACAGATATTCGTGCCGCACATCGTGCAGGCGTACGAAGCATCTTAGTGAAGCAGCTGATAGCGTCTGATGGCTGGAGTACAAAGTTTAATCGTTGGCGAGAACGACGTGTTTGGCGAAAATTGATTCGAAAATATGGGCCACCTGAATGGAAGACGCGACTATAACTCTGTTATAATACAGAGTTTTTAAATAGCCAATAAGTAGGTTTTCCACTGTTTTTTAAGACTTATCCCAAGTTTTCCACAGTTTTACACAACTTATTAACAAATATGTGGAAAACTGTGAATAAAGATGTGGAAAAAAAAGAAACTCCATCAGGGTGAAGTTTCTTTTTTTTTACATTAATCCTCGTTCTTTATACCATTGATCAGGCTGCCAAATCCAGTGGTTACCATCTTTTTCAAGAAGGTCAAAGGCTTCCTGAGGGCCCATTGAGGCTGCAGGATACTTTGGAAGCTCTTGGGGGGCCTTATCCCAAGCTTGACGTATAACATCAATCAGTTCCCAAGAGCGAGAAACTTCTTCCCAGTGTGAGAAGTTTGTTCCGTCTCCATTAAGGACATCTAGAATCAACTTCTCATAAGCTTCAGGTGAATTTCCCAAAATCGCTGCATCGTGTCGATATCCCAGCTTAATCGGAGTAACATCAAAGCCTTGACCAACTTCTTTGCCGTTAATAGTAAGAGAGAAACCTTCAGTAGGCTGAATATATATTGTGAGGATATTTTCCCCAAGAGTCGTTTCAAAAATATTATTGGGGTCTTGTTTAAAGACAATATTGATACGTGTTCCTTTTTCTGTGAGACGTTTCCCGCTACGTACATAGAAAGGAACGCCATCCCAACGCTCGTTGTCAATAAGGAATTTTCCTGCAACAAAAGTTTCAGTATTAGAATCAGGAGCAACAGAAGGCTCTGAGCGATAAGCAGTATAGCTTTTTCCGTCAATCTTGCCTTCAATATATTGGCCAGGGATAAAGGCTTCCAGAGCCTCTTGCTCGGAATATTTGCGTATGCTATGCAAAGCTTTGACTTTTTCATTTAAGATATTTTCTTGTGTAAAAGTCTTAGGCTTTTCCATGGCAAGTAGAGCAAGGACTTGCAAGACGTGATTTTGAATCATATCTTTCAGTGCCCCACTTGTTTCATAGTACCCTCCACGATCTTCAACGCCGATACTTTCGGCAAAAGTGATTTGAATATTATCAATGTGCTCTTTATTCCAAATTGCCTCAAACATTTGATTAGCAAAACGAATAGCAGATACAGATTGAATCATTTCTTTTCCGAGATAGTGATCAATACGGAAAGTTTGGCTTTCAGCAAATACATCTTTCAGAGCAGTGTTAAGAGACTGAGCTGTTTCTAAATCACTTCCGAAAGGTTTTTCGATAATAACACGTTCGAATCCTTTTCCAGTCAGAATATTTTCAGACTTGAGATGATTGGCAATAATTGAGAAAAATTGTGGAGCCATGGCAAGATAAAAGACCTGATTGCCTCCAGTATTATATTTTTCTCTGAGCTGATCACCCAATTCTTTGAGGGCATGGTAGTGACTGCTGTCGTTCACATCATGGCTTTGGTAGTAGAAGTGGTTAGAAAATGTTTCAAGCTCTTCTTCATTATTGCTTAAGCCGTTTAAAGACTCGATGACTACTTGACGATAGTATTCATCAGTCCAAGGGCGGCGAGCGGTACCAATCACCGCAAAGTTGTCAGCTATCTCACCTTTTTTGTAAAGTTGAAAAAGTGCGGGATACAGTTTGCGCTTTGCTAAGTCACCTGTTGCGCCAAACATTGTAAAAAGTACTTGTTTACTCATAAGTCTCTTCTTTCTATTGATAATCAAACATCATTTTCAGCATAGTCGATATAAGTGTCGACATAGTCAAGATAATCCTTGCTTAATTGTGCCTTGATTTCCTGATATTCAGCTTCTGTATAGTCACGCTCAGCAATTTTAGCACGATAAAAAGGCAAGTTTAATTCTTTTTGAAGTCTTTCTTCAAGCTCTTTACGATTCATAATGATTTCCTTATATTTAGTAAAAGTTACTACTAAGAAAATTATATCACAAAATTACTTATGAGCTCTCCAACTGAGCTTGTTTCCACTTAAAATGTTAGAATAGAAATATGTCTTTATTAACTTTTACACTTTTAATGCTCTTGCTTGGTGTCGTAGCCGGTATAGTAGGGAGCATCTTAGGACTTGGCGGTGGAATTATTATCACCCCAATCATTACATCGTTTTTTGGCGTTGATATAAAATATGCTATTGGAGCCAGTATTGTAGCAGTCATCGCGACAAGCTCCGGAGCTGCTATATCTTATTTAAAAGATGATCTTGTCAACGTTCGTGTTGCCATGTTTTTAGAAATTTTTACTACTATTGGTGGTCTTTTAGGTGCTATTTTAGCTGGTTTATTTAATGCAGCAATACTTAACATTCTTTTTGCGTGTTTACTTATTTTTCAAGCATACAATATGTGGCGCAAACTTCATCAAGGAGAAAAGGTGTTGCAAAATGTAACTGCTGATAAGTGGGCGGAAAAAATGAAACTTAACTCCTCTTATTTTGATAAGCAGACAGGAGAAGAAGTTGCTTATCAAGTAGAAAAAGTGCCCGAAGGTGCTTCAATTATGTTTGGAGCAGGTATTGCATCAGGACTTTTAGGAATAGGTTCAGGTGCATTTAAAGTATTAGCTATGGATACAATGATGAAGATGCCTTTAAAACCATCTACAGCCACATCAAACCTGATGATTGGCGTAACGGCTGCAGCTTCTGCCACAGTTTACTACTTTAATGGCTATGTGGATCCCTCTCTTGCAGGACCTTTGGCGATAGGAATTGTAGCGGGTGCAGCAATTGGCTCACGCATCATGCCCCACTTGCCTGCCCGAACAATTCGGTTAATCTTTATTCCCGTAATTGGTTTAATGGCGCTACAGATGATACTTAAAGGACTTGGATTATGATGGAAGAGAAAGAAAACTTATTAGAAATAGAACTTAGAATTGGAAAGATTCTCAGAGCTGGTGTTTTTGTTAGCTCAGTGGTCATTATTATCGGTTTGTTAATGTTTGTCCTTACAGGACATTCAGGCTATCCTGGAAATACTTATCCACGTGGCTTCTCGGAAATTACAAGAGGTATTGTCGAATTTAAACCTTTTGCGTGGCTTATGGCGGGACTTTTCCTTCTTATTTTGACACCTGTACTTCGAGTACTTGCCTCCATCTTTGCTTTTGCCAAAGAAGGGGATAAACTGTATGTCTTTATAACGTTGATGGTGCTGGCAGTGTTGGTTTTAGCTATTGTTTTAGGACATACAGCAGCGTAAGATAATTCTTGCAAAACGCTACCTAAATTGGTATTATAGGTAGTGCTGGGGGAGTGGTGGAATGGCAGACACGCATGCTTCAGGTGCATGTGCTCGCAAGGGCGTGGGGGTTCAAATCCCCTCTCCCCCATTAAACTTTGAACTTATAAATCTTTTTGTTCTAAGATTTATAAGTTCTTTTTTTATACCGTTCTGTTTAAGTAAACTTGAGTTCTATATTGTGTGACGAAGCTGGGGTCAGCTATTATTTTTAAAATAATAGTAAACAGGGTATTTTATACTTACCTTTAACCTATGTTAGAATAAAATTATACGGAAAAATGCATTTGTTTTCTGTAAAAGTTCAGATATAGGAGGATTTACTGATGAAGACACCTTTAATTACTATGAATGATGGACATCGCATACCATCTGTTGGCTTAGGTACCTACCAGATTCGAGGAGGAGAAGGACTTGATCAAGTCTTGACAGCTATTCAGAGTGGGTATCGTCTTTTAGATACCTCAACGAACTATGACAGTGAGGGTATTGTGGGTGAAGCAATCCGTCGTTCAGGAATACCACGTTCTGAGTTTTTTGTAACGACTAAGCTACCTGGGAAATACCATCCTTTTGATGATGCACTCGCAATGATTCAAGAATCTCTATTTCGTATGGGATTAGAGTACTTTGACTTATACTTAATCCATTGGCCATTGCCAAAACGTGGCCTCTATGTCGAAGCTTGGAAGGCCTTAATACAAGCGCAAAAATTGGGACTGATACGTTCCATCGGTGTTTCAAACTTTGAGCCGGAACATTTAGACAAAATTATTGAAGAAACAGGAGTTACTCCTGCAGTTAACCAAATCGAAATTCATCCTTATTGGGTCCAAGAGCGAATGGTGAATGCTAATAAAGAGCGGGGTATCGTTACGGAAGCATGGAGTCCTTTGGGACGAGGAAATGATGCCATGGAAGAGTCTGTAATAACAAACCTTGCAGAAAAATATGGTAAGACAGCGGGCCAAATTATTTTACGTTGGCATGCAGAACGAGGAGTTCTGCCTATTCCAAAATCTCGCAACCTCGTACACCAAAGGGAAAACTTAGAAATTTTTGATTTTGAGCTGACTCAGGATGAAATTGAACAGATTAATTCCCTGGAAAAATCACACGGACGCATTGATGGTCAAGACCCCAACGAATATGAAGAATTTGACTAAAGCTGATAAAAATTTAAAAACCTAGGATAGGAAAAATACCAAAGAGCTACTCTTCTCTTTGGTATTTTATTATCAACATACAGCATCATATAGTTATTCGTGTGCCTAGCTTTCTCAGAGAGGAACCCTGATATTTGAAATCTGTTGTTTTTTAATAAAACATGATAAAATAAGAAAAACAAAGATAAAGCGATTAGCGAGAGTGCTTGGAAACGAGGGCAAATGAGTTTTTCCCCTCTTATAAGCAAGTTCCCACGCTGAGGCGGTATTTTTTATTGTATGAGGTGAAATATGGTAAGAAGACTAACAAAAGAAGAGTTGCAAGGATACATCGATGCCAATCCTTTGCGTGCTTTGGCAAATATTGGCGAAGAAGTGGGACTGACTCGTGTAGGTATTGAAAAATTGCTCAAAAGCTATAAGCTCGAAGATTATCGGAACCAAAAAATAAAAGCTTTGCGCCGAGCAACAGCAAGACAAAAGAGATTGAGTAAATAAGGAGAAAAACATGGCAAAAATTGGCTTTATTGGTACAGGTGTTATGGGAGCAGCGATGGCAGGACATTTGCTTGCTGCAGGACATGAACTTTATGTTTATAATAGAACAAAGTCAAAGACAGACGATTTAGTGGCGCGTGGTGCAAATTATTGCCCTACTCCTAAAGATGTAGCAGCCGAAGCGGAAATCATCTTTTCTATCGTGGGCTATCCCAAAGATGTGCGTGAGATTTACTTTGGAGAAGAAGGAATATTTAAGGCTAATATACAGGGCAAAGTGTTCGTTGACATGACGACTTCAGAACCAGCTCTAGCTCAAGAAATTTATCAAGCTGCGAACGCCTCACAGGCTAACGCTTTAGATGCTCCTGTATCAGGAGGAGATATAGGCGCAAAAAATGCCAGTTTGACGATTATGGTAGGAGGAGACGAGGAGGTTTATACCCAAGTCTTACCTTACTTTGAAACCATTGGTAAAACAATAGCTTACCAAGGTGCTGCAGGAGCAGGACAACACACTAAAATGGCGAATCAAATTGCTATCGCGGGTACAATGACAGCGATGACTGAGCTCATGGTTTATGCAGATAAAGCAGGTTTAGATGTTGAAAAAGTACTACAAACAGTTGGTGGCGGCTCAGCAGCAACTTGGTCTCTGACTAATTACGCACCACGTATTTTGCGTGAAGACTTTAGTGCAGGATTTTTTGTGAAGCACTTCATCAAAGACTTGGGCATCGCTTTGTCGGAAGCGGAAAAGATGGGTATTGATCTTCCTGCAACAGCTGGCGCGAAGAAGCTCTATGATCGCTTAGCGAAAGATGGTTATGAGAACGATGGAACTCAGGCACTCATCAAACTTTGGTGGCCTGAAGGAGTAAGACCGAACAAATAAGAAGCAAAAAAAAATAGACCTTTAGGTCTATTTTTTATTTTTAAAACTAAAACTTACATTTCTTCTGGAGCTTCCACACCGAGCAGACGCAATGCTTCTTTCAAAACAAGAGAAGTAGCGTTAGCAAGCGCTAAACGGGCCTGAAGACCTTCATTGTCCTCAAGAATACGTACATGGGCATAGTATTTATTAAAAGCTTGTGCCAATGAGATTGAGTATTTTGCAATAATAGATGGTTCATACTTGTCAGCTGCACGTTTGACGATATTACCAAAGTCTTGGAGTAATTTGACGATTTCCCATGCTTCCGCAGGAGTTTCTTCAACGTCTACTTGACCAGGTACATAGTTGGCTTTACGTAAGATTGAGCGGATACGCGCATAAGCATATTGAACATAAGGTCCAGTTTCGCCTTCAAATGAAACCATTTCTTCCAAGTTGAAGTCATAGCCATTATTACGATCAGTTTTTAAGTCGTAGAACTTAACGGCACCTACACCAACTTGCTGAGCAACACGCTCTTTGTTTGGCAAATCGGGGTTTTTATCATTGATTTGTTTGAGCGCACGTTCTACTGCTTCATCAAGAGTTGTTTCGAGTTTAACAACGTGACCTTTACGAGTTGAGAATTTCTTCCCACCTTGAGTAACCATACCAAAAGAAACGTGTGTCATATTGTCAGACCAGTCGTATCCTGCTTCTTTAAGTACTGCTTTTAGTTGTTTGAAATGGTTTTGTTGCTCCCCACCAACGACGTAAAGAGATTTTACAAAGTTGAAAGTTGCTTTACGGTACATCGCAGTTGCCAAGTCACGTGTGATATAGAGCGTTGCACCATCTGTTTTCTTAATCAAAGCTGGATTGAGATTGTATTTTTCAAGATCAACAACCAACGCTCCTTTAGATTCATGCATAAGTCCTTTAGACTCTAAATCTTCAACAACAGCGTCCATCTTATCAGAATAGAAAGATTCGCCTGTAAAGTGGTCAAACTCAATACCTAATTTGCCGTAGATACGGTTAAATTCAATCAAGCTGACATCAGAGAACCATTTCCAAATGCGAAGGGCTTCTTCGTCACCTTGTTCCATTTTAAGGAACCATGCGCGGCCTTCCTCGTCCACAGAAGGGTCTTCTTTGGCTTCAGCATTGATTTGCACGTACAGTTTGAGTAACTCATCAATAGGATTTGCTGTAATTGTCGCTTCATCACCGTATTTTTTATAGGCCGTAATCAAGAGACCAAACTGTTTACCCCAGTCCCCTAAGTGATTAATCTTGATGGTGTTGTATCCCATTTTTTCATAGATTTTTGAAAGAGAATCCCCGATAACTGTCGAACGTAAGTGACCGATAGAGAAAGGTTTTGCGATATTTGGAGCAGACATATCAATCGGAACATTAGCACCTTGGCCGATATTTTGGTCGCCATATTCCTCTTTTTCAGTGATTACTTCGTTAATAACAGCTGTGGCTACAGCTTTTTTATCTAAGAAGAAGTTCACATAAGGACCAGTAGCAACTACTTTATCAAAGCCAGTAGCATCAATGTTCTCAGCGATTTCACCAGCGATGATTTGTGGGGCTTTACGCAAAGTTTTGGCTAAAGTAAAAGCTGGAAACGCGATATCGCCCATTTCTGATGATTTTGGTTTTTCAAGCAAATTTTCGATTTGTTCGAGCTCAAGCGCACCATCGAGTACGGCGAACAAAGATTTTGCTGCTAATAGTTTTTCATTCATGGAATAATTATACCATAATAGAAATAAAAAAGTATAGTGCTTAATATGAGGATTATTCTGTTTTTGAAGGTGATTGAGCCAAATAACTTATAGGATAAAGTGCTTTTTTATTTTAGTGTATATTTTTTAGTTACTCTGTGTGACTTAGTGGGAATAAAAGTAATAATTTCATATATAATGTATTTTTATACATGGATAGATAAATAGGATAAAATAACTATATCCTAGGAAAATACCCTTTATCTGCATGAGTCTTCCGTGTATTTTTATTCATAAATCTTTGTTAGAGATATGATAAATATATTTTATCGCTTAGATTTAGAAATAAAAACGCTATCAAAAATGTTGAAAAAGCGATATAAGTTGATATTTAATCACATTTTCTTATATTTTGTTGAGTACTTTTATGCTATAATAAACGTATGAAAAGAGAAGAACGATTAGCCTTAATTAAACAAATTATCTCTGAAAATAAGATTACGACACAAGAAGAGTTGCAAAGTGTTCTGGAATCAAGGGGGGTAAAGATTACGCAAGCGAGCTTGTCGCGCGATATTCGTGAGTTGCATATTATAAAGAAACGCGAAGATGGCAAGAGTTTTTATGTCTTTTTGACAGATTTCAATGCTCCCTCTCAATCTTTGCTTCACCAATATTTTACTAATTTTGTTCTTAAGGTAGATGTAGCCAGTGTAAATGTAGTTGTACATACCCACTTAGGGGAAGCAGATGTTTTGGCGAATGCTTTTGATGATGAAAAACGTCCTGAGATATTGGGTACTTTGGCAGGAGCAGATACCTTACTTTTGATATGTAAAGATGAGCAAACAGCTAAAACGCTCGCTCAGGAGATCGAAGATGCCCTATAAAGCAAGTAAAGAAAAATTAGTGGCTCACATTCTTGACTTGGACTATGTGCAAACTTTTCAAAAAGCCGAAAGAGTTCTTCAGGCAGAAAAGGAGCTTTTTGAGCAACAGGAGAAGATGAAAGAGTTGCAGAAAGAAGCGATTCTCTATCAAAAAATAGGTAAAATGCAGGCCTTCAAAGAGACATCCAATGCAGCACAAAAAATACACAAATCTTTAAAAAATGACCCTCTTGTCGAAGACTATCTCATCAAAATGCAACCCGTAGATGCGCTCTTACAGCATATAACGGGGGAAATTGAAAGCAAAGTCAACAAGGCTCTAGGAAACTGAAGATAAAAAAATGAAAGGGCGAGATGTCCTTTTTATTCTGTCTTTACCAAAGCCATAGGTTTGTTGTATGTTATAATAATAAGAAAGAATTTTCAAAAGAAAGAAGAATAATATGCCTGAAAAAATTTCACCAGGAATGCAGCAATATCTTGATATTAAAGCTGATTATCCAGATGCTTTCTTGCTTTTCCGTATGGGAGATTTTTACGAACTTTTTTATGAAGACGCGGTTAATGCAGCACAAATTTTGGAATTATCCCTTACATCGCGGAACAAGAATGCTGAGAATCCTATTCCGATGGCTGGAGTACCCCATCATTCAGCAGATCAATACATCGAGCAGCTTGTAAACTTAGGGCATAAGGTTGCCGTTGCCGAGCAAATGGAAGACCCCAAGGCTGCTGTCGGCATAGTCAAGCGTGCTGTAACACAGGTTATCACACCGGGAACGGCTGTTGATGTTGGGTTGACCACAGCTAACAATTTCTTGGTAGCTCTTGATAAAATAACAGAAAAATTCGCTTTGGCTTACATGGATTTGTCTACGGGTGAGTTTAAAGCTACCCAGCTCCCTGATTTTTCTACAGCGATAAGTGAAATATCTTCACTTAAGGCCCGTGAAATTGTGGTAGGTTATGAACTAACGGAGCAGGATAGGCAAGTTTTCGAGAAACAAATGAACCTGATGGTTTCCGAGCAATTTGAGTTTGAAGACATCCAATCGGACTTATCTACACTTGAAAAGCAAGCTGCCTCAAAGCTCTTGTCTTATGTTAACCGGACACAGTTAAGAGACTTGAGTCATCTCCAAGAAGTTGAACATTATGAAATCAAAGATTTCCTGCAAATGGATTTTGCGACCAAGTCCTCACTGGAGCTGACAGCCAACAAACGTGAAGGGAAAAAACATGGCACACTTTATTGGCTATTAGATGCGACTAAAACGGCTATGGGAACCCGTTTGCTTCGGAACTGGGTCGATCGTCCTTTGATATCAGCAAGCCAAATTAAAAAGCGTGCTGACATTGTCCAACTTTTCTTAGATAATTTCTTTGAACGTGCGGACTTAATCGAAGCTCTCAAAGGAGTTTACGACTTGGAACGACTTGCCTCTCGGGTCTCTTTTGGTAAGGTGCTCCCTGTGGATTATTTACAGCTGGAGAATTCCTTGTCGAATGTTCCAGGGATAAAAAATGTTTTACTTGCTATGCAGGAACCGGCTTTAACGCCACTCATTGCGAAGCTTGATGAAATTCCTGAATTAACGAGTCTTATTCGGAGAGCAATTGATGAAAGCGCACAGCGCGTCATCACTGAAGGTGGCGTGATTAAAACAGGCTATAATGAACAGCTGGATAAATATAGAGAAGCTTTAGCCAATGGAACTTCGTGGATAGCCGAGCTTGAAGCAAAGGAAAAAGCTAGAACGGGCATCTCGACCTTGCGTATTGACTTTAATCGTAAAGACGGTTATTACTTTCATATTACTCAAAGCCAACTGGCAAGTGTTCCAGAGCACTTTTATCGAAAAGCTACTTTGAAAAATTCAGAGCGTTTTGGTTCAAAAGAATTGGCTGAAATTGAAGAAATAATGCTCGAAGCACGCGAAAAATCAAGTATTTTAGAATATGAACTTTTTGCACAGGTGCGGACAGAGACAGAACAATACATTTCTCGTTTACAAAAGTTAGCGAAAGCTATTGCCAGCATTGACTGCTTGCAAAGTCTAGCAACCATTGCGGAAAAGTACCAGTACGTTCGTCCTGACTTTACTCAAACGCGTAAAGTCAATATCGTAAAAGGGCGCCATCCGGTAGTTGAGAGTGTACTGGGTGCACAAGAATATGTGCCAAATGATATCAAACTTCCTGAAAAAACAGCCATTCAACTGATTACTGGGCCAAATATGTCCGGGAAATCCACTTATATGCGCCAATTTGCGATGATTGTGATTATGGCTCAGATGGGTTCCTTTGTTCCAGCAGAACGGGCAGAGCTGCCTGTTTTTGATGCAATTTTTACACGTATTGGAGCAAGTGATAACTTGATTTCGGGAGAATCGACCTTTATGGTTGAGATGATGGAAGCAAACCATGCCATTCAACATGCCACAGAGAATTCTTTGATTATCTTTGACGAACTCGGACGTGGTACAGCAACTTATGACGGGATGGCGTTAGCTCAGTCTATTATTGAATATATTCATGATAACATTCATGCGAAGACACTTTTTGCGACACACTATCATGAGTTGACAGACTTAGCTGACAATCTCAACGAATTAGAAAATGTTCATGTTGCGACCTTAGAAAAAGGTGGAGATGTAACCTTCTTGCACAAGATAACAGAAGGCCCCGCCGATAAGTCTTATGGGATTCATGTAGCCAAAATTGCAGGCTTGCCACCAAAACTATTAGAGCGTGCCGATATTATTTTACAAAAGCTTGAAAATAAACCTGTTATGAGTAAAGCTCCTGAAGAAGAAAAAGAACAGTTGAGTCTCTTTTCATTTGAAGATAATCATCAAGAGCTTATTGAAAAGTTAAGAGAAGCAAATGTAGATAACATGACTGCACGAGAAGCTCTAAACTTCTTGTGGGACCTTAAAGACAGGCTGTAAGATTTTGTTTTTTCTAGTAAAATTGCTAAAATTAAGTAAATATAATAAGTAGAGAGAGGAGCGGCCATGGAAGAAGATAAAATTAAAGCTTCAGAAGCGACAACTTCAGAGTCTGCTGAAGAGATAGCAAAGGAAGTGTCTCCAGAAGCAGTACCTGAGTTAGAAGTAGGCGAAGGGGAAGAAGTAGAAGTTGTGGAATCAGAAGCAGTGGAGGAAGTTTCAGAGGTGAAGCCTGAGGAAGAGCTAGACCATCCAGCTGTTGAAACATTCTCAGAAGAGAAAGAAACAGTCCCTCTGGTTGAACCCGTTGTTGAAGCCGAAGCTCCTGTTGAAGAACCCACTGTTGAGCCAAAAGTTTCAGAAAATAACTATGCAGACGAGCCATTTTTGGCAGATCATCACGTCAAATCGAGCATCACCCCTAAGTGGAACTGGGGTGCGATGGCTATGCCCGTATTCTTTGGTATTGCTAATCGTTCATATTTAGGTTTGCTAAGTTTGCTTGCGATTATTCCTTGGATAGGCTGGATTTTTGGTATTGTTTGGGCGATTGTTTTCGGGATCAATGGGGAACGTTGGGCTTTGCAAAATCCAGACAACCGTTACCGTGACGAAGAAGAATTCCGCAAAGTCATGGATGGTTGGAATCGAGCAGGTTTGGTAGCCTTTATCATTGGCGTTATAGCTTTTGTATTTGTGCTCTTGTTCTTTCTTGTTCTTGGTGCAGCTATTTTTAGTAATATGGGTCAGTTACAATATTAATTTTTACTAAGTGAAACAATAAATAAGAGCCTCTACGCATATTTTGGGAGAGGTTCTTTTCATTGGTGAAACGCAGAGAGAGAAGAGCTTTTTGTCTGCCAAAATATGATATAATAGTTACTAATCATGTAAAAAAAACGAGAAGTTACTTTGGTCAGGAGGTCTGAATAAGTGGGAAAAATAATCGAGCTTGATGAAGCCCTAGCTAATCAAATAGCAGCTGGTGAGGTTGTTGAACGGCCTGCCAGTGTTGTTAAAGAATTAGTTGAAAATTCGATTGATGCCGGTGCTTCACGTATCGTTGTAAAAATTCAGGAAAGTGGTCTACGCCTTATCGAAGTGATTGACAATGGTGTAGGAATTGAAAAAGAGGATGTAGCAAAAGCCCTGAAAAGACACGCTACGAGTAAGATTAAAGATAAAGCAGATCTTTTCAAAATACGGACATTAGGCTTCCGCGGAGAAGCGATGCCCTCTATTGCTTCAGTCAGTGAATTCTCGATTGAAACCAGTGTACTTGAAGAAGAGTCAGGTACGCATCTGGTCAGTCATGGGGGCAAGATAGATACACTTGAGCCTGTCGCTAAAAGAGAAGGAACCAAGGTTACTGTTGAAAATCTTTTTTACAACACACCCGCTCGTTTAAAATATATCCGTTCACTCCAAGCAGAACTTAGCCATATCACGGATGTCATCAACCGCCAAAGCATGGCTCATCCCGAAGTTTCATTTACTCTCATTAATGAAGGTCGAGAGTTGATGAAGACCGCAGGTAACGGAGATTTACGTCAAGTGATTGCCAGTGTCTATGGCTTGCCTACGGCTAAAAAAATGCTGAAAGTCGAAGCGGAGGATTTGGATTTTACCGTTTCAGGGTATGTAAGTTTACCTGAGCTTACTCGTGCCAATCGTAATTACATCACTTTAATGATTAACGGGCGCTTTATTAAGAACTTTTTACTTAACCGTGCAATTATAGAAGGTTTTGGCAATCGCTTAATGGTAGGTCGTTTTCCCATCGTCGTACTCTCTATTGGGATTGACCCACAGTTAGCCGATGTTAATGTTCATCCTACGAAGCAGGAAGTCCGTCTTTCCAAGGAACGAGAACTGATGAGCTTGATTACAGAAGCGATTCAAAAAGTTTTTGTTGAAGAAACACTGATTCCAGATGCTTTAGAAAACTTGAGTTCCCGTCTTGTAAAAGCAGAAGGACAGGAAGAAAAACAGCCGCAAGTGAAAGCGAGCAACCTATACTACGATAAGGTCAAACAAGACTTCTTTGTGCACACGCATCAAGTTCGTGAAGAACAGCCCTTACCTGAGATAGAACCCGTTATCCAAGCGCAAGAGGCGGTAGTCCAACCAGCCCCTACGATTTTTGACGGTTTTAAAGAAGATAAAAAAAGAGAAGTTCCCAAAGAAGTAGAAGAAAAACATGCCTTTCCTGATTTAGAGTATTTGGCGCAACTGCATGCGACCTATCTACTTTGTCAAGCTGAGGATGGCCTTTATATTATTGACCAGCATGCGGCTCAGGAGCGCATCAAGTATGAATACTGGCGGGATAAGATTGGCGAGGTGAGCATGGATCAGCAGATTTTGCTTGCGCCTTATATTTTTAGCTTACCTAAAAATGATTTCTTGATGTTATTGGATAGGAAAACGGTCCTAGAAGAAGCAGGAATTTACCTTGAGGAATATGGTGAAAATCAGCTGATTCTACGGGAACATCCGACTTGGCTTCAAGAGAGTGACTTAGAAGACACTGTCTATGAAATGATCGATGAGATTCTTTTGACGAAAGAGTTTTCCGTTAAGAAGTATCGCCATGACTTAGCAACGATGGTTGCTTGTAAGAGTTCTATTAAAGCCAATCACCCGCTAGATGGGGCATCAGCGCGGGCCTTAATCGCAGAGCTTGCGACTTGTGAAAATCCATATTCATGTGCGCATGGGCGCCCAACGATTGTTCACTTTAACAGCGGAGATATGGAAAAAATGTTCCGTCGCCGTCAAGAAACTCACCTCTCGAAAGCAGCGAGCTGGAAAAATTTAAATTAAAAAATAGGAAAAAATAATGACAACTTTGTATATGGTAGTCCCTTGTTATAACGAGGAATTGGTGCTTGATGAAACATCTCGTCGCCTTGAAGAAAAATACGCAGACTTAAAAAAAGCTGGAAAAATTGATGGAAAAAGTCGTGTTGTGTATGTAAATGATGGCTCCCGTGATAGAACTTGGGAAAAAATCCAAGAAAAGCATGCGGAAAACCCAATGTTCAGTGGGATTAATCTTTCACGTAACAGAGGGCATCAAAATGCACTTTTGGCTGGTTTGATGCAGGTTAAAGACTTAGCAGACGCGGTAATTTCGATGGATGCAGACCTGCAAGATGACATTAATGCTATTGACGCGATGCTTGAAGAATATGAAAAAGGATATGAAGTAGTCTATGGTGTGCGGGATAACCGTGATACAGACACCGCCTTTAAACGTAGCACAGCTATGGCCTTTTATGGCTTGATGAAAAAGCTCGGGAGCGAATCAGTCCCCAACTCTGCGGATTTCCGCTTGATGAGTAGCCGTGCCTTGAACGGTTTGGCTGAATACGAAGAAGTCAACTTATTCTTACGTGGAATGGTCCCTCTTGTAGGTTATAAATCAACAAACGTTTACTACAAACGTGGGGAACGTTTTGCGGGCGAAAGCAAATACCCTCTGAAAAAGATGATAAGCTTTGCGATTGATGGCATCACTTCAACTTCAGCCACTCCTATGCGTTTTATCTTTTGGACGGGATTGACGATGTTTGTTTTAGCCGTTATCGCAGGGATTTATGTTGTCGTCCGTCACTTTATTGGCGGTTTTCCAACCACAGGTTGGGCTTCAATCATGGTTGCCATTATTGGTTTAGGCGGCATTCAGCTACTTGCTCTCGGAATTATTGGCGAATATATCGGTAAAATCTTCCTTGAAGTTAAAGCGCGCCCACGCTTTATTATTCAGGACTTTATCAATAAAGAGGGTGATGAAAACTAATGTATGAATACTTTCAAGGCCAGTTGGTCAAGATTACCCCTACCTATATTGTGGTCGATGTTGCTCATGTGGGCTACTTGATCAATGTGGCAAATCCTTACGCGTGGTCAAATAGGATGAACCAAGAAATCAAAATATATGTACATCAGGTGATTCGTGAAGATGCTCATACTTTGTATGGCTTTACCGATCAGGCAGAAAAAGCCTTATTCTTACGCTTGATTAGTGTGTCAGGGATTGGTCCGAAGTCGGCTCTAGCCATTATCGCAGCAGACGACAATGCAGGTTTGGTCAATGCTATTGATAGTAGTGATACCAAGTATCTCACAAAATTTCCCGGTGTGGGTAAAAAAACAGCCATGCAAATGGTTCTTGATTTAGCTGGGAAGTTTGATGCGACAGCATCTGCCGAGCTGGTGAGTGTCTCAGCTGATAATAAAAACCAAGAACTTATGGAAGCTATCGAAGCCTTGCAAGCTCTGGGTTATAAAGCAACCGAACTTAAGAAAATTCAGAAAAAGCTAGAGGCTGAAGCAGGATTGACCAGTGAGGAGTATATCAAAGCTGCTCTCAAATTAATGATGAAATAAAATCCGTGATCCA
This sequence comes from Lactococcus garvieae, assembly GCF_016027715.1. Lineage (NCBI taxonomy): Bacteria > Bacillati > Bacillota > Bacilli > Lactobacillales > Streptococcaceae > Lactococcus > Lactococcus garvieae. The sequence continues at coordinate 1,694,615 of NZ_CP065691.1, read as the reverse complement.
CGGATTTTTGCTATAATAAAGACAATGAACGAAAATTTATCTGCAACACCACTTGAAGATGAAGCAACTGTTGAAAAATCTTTACGTCCCCAATTTTTCAACCAATACATCGGTCAAGATAAGGTGAAAGAACAACTCGAAATATTTATCAAAGCAGCAAAGCTACGTGAGGAAGTCTTGGATCACGTACTTCTTTTTGGTCCTCCTGGACTGGGGAAAACAACCATGGCTTTCGTCATTTCAAATGAACTAGGCGTGAACATTAAGCAAACTTCAGGACCTGCGATCGAAAAGCCTGGTGATTTGGTTGCCATCTTAAATGAGCTGGAGCCTGGCGATGTTCTCTTTATTGATGAGATTCACCGTATGCCTATGCAAGTGGAGGAAATCCTCTATTCTGCGATGGAAGATTTCTATATTGACATTATGCTAGGATCGGGAGATGGGAGTCGCTCGGTTCATTTAGACTTGCCACCATTCACCTTGGTTGGGGCGACTACTCGTGCGGGGATGTTGTCTAATCCTTTGCGTGCGCGTTTTGGGATTTCGGCCCATATGGAATATTATACTGAGCAAGACTTGGAAGAGATTGTCAAGCGCACAGCAGACATATTTGAGGTTGAGATTGTGGAAGAAGGAGCATTGGAAATTGCTTTACGCAGTCGAGGGACTCCCCGTATTGCAAACCGTTTGCTGAAACGTGTACGCGATTTTGCCCAAATTATGGGCGATGGCCGTGTGGGTAAAGAAATCACAGACAAGGCTCTCCAAATTCTTGATGTAGATAATGCAGGTTTGGATTATATTGACCAAAAGATATTGCGTACGATGATTGAGATGTATAATGGCGGCCCTGTAGGCTTAGGTACTTTGGCCGTGAATATTGCTGAGGACCAAGAAACGGTGGAGGATATGTATGAGCCATACCTTATCCAAAAAGGCTTTATTATGCGGACCAAGCAGGGTCGTAAAGCTACCCCTAAAGCCTATGAACACTTGGGCTATCCTTATCAAGATAACTAAAAAAAATGCTCTCACATGAGCATTTTTTCTTTGTCTTATTTTGATTTTTACATCCAATCGTTGTGCTATAATAAAGACATGGAAAAAATAGTATTTGTTTGTTTAGGAAACATTTGTCGCAGCCCCATGGCTGAATTTGTGATGAAAGACTTAGCGGAAAAAATGGGTCAACACTATGAAATAGAGAGTCGAGCCACATCAAGCTGGGAACATGGGAATCCCATTCACCCAGGAACACAGAAAATATTGAGTGAGCATGGCATTTATTTTGATCCAGACAAAGGCAGTCAAAAAATTTCATCGGAAGATTTTCGATATTTTGACCAAATTATCGCGATGGACGAGTCAAATGTAGCTGATTTGGAGAAAGTTGCGCCAGAAAACCAAAAACATAAAATAAAAATGCTTTTGAATAAACCAGTGCCAGACCCTTGGTATACAGGGGATTTTGAGGAAACTTTTGCGCTAGTAAAAGAGGGTTGTTTAAGGATTTTAGAAAAATAATAAAACTCATGTTATAAAATGTTACATAAACCTTTGACAAGTGCTAAAACTAGGTTTATAATATTGCCATAGAGTTGAAGTTGAGGAGATGACGGGTGAAAGAACGTGAATTGAGACACTCCCTAGCAGTACTACCAATCGGTACTGTTATGAAACTAACAGGATTGAGTGCAAGACAAATTCGCTATTATGAAGAACAAGGTCTGCTTTTTCCAGAACGTAATGAAGGAAATCGCCGGATGTATTCTCTTAACGATGTTGAAATTGCATTTGACATTGCGGACTTACTTTCTGAAGGAAATAATATCGCCGATATCAAGCGTATTTATGCCCAAAGACAGAAAAAAGCAATGAAAAATCTTTCTATCAGCGAGGTACACCTTGCTTTAGAACGTGAATTTGCTCAACAAGGGCGCTTTGGACATCAGACATCAACCAACTTTAATCAGCCGCGGATGTAAGAAAAACTTACATCATTGAAAATCGGAACACCGTTTATTCTTAAGAAGGAGCCAAATATGGTAATCACAGCAGCAAACATTCGTCGCGACGTCAAAGAAAAAAATATCAAGTTTCTCCGCTTGATGTTTACCGACATTTTAGGAACTCTCAAAAATGTTGAAGTCCCAGCAACGGACGAACAGCTAGAAAAACTTTTTGACAACAAGATGATGTTTGATGGCAGTTCAATTGAAGGTTTTGTTCGTATCAACGAATCAGACATGTATCTCTATCCTGATTGGGACACATGGATTATTTTCCCTTGGGGCGATGAGTATGGTAAGGTTGCGGGCGTTATCTGTGATGTTTACACCGCAGAAGGTCTGCCTTTCCCAGGAGATCCACGTGGAGTATTGAAACGTAATCTTAAAAATATGGAAAAGCTAGGCTTCAAAAAATTTAACCTTGGTCCTGAACCTGAGTTTTTCCTTTTTAAACTTGATGAAAATCAAGAACCAACCTTGGAAGTAAATGACAAAGGGGGCTACTTCGATCTTGCTCCTACAGACTTAGCTGGAAATACGCGTCGTGAAATCGTTAATGTTCTCACTGATCTAGGTTTTGAGGTTGAAGCAAGTCACCACGAGGTAGCGGTTGGTCAGCACGAGATTGACTTTAAGTATACGGATGCTTTGAAGGCTTGTGATAATATCCAAATCTTTAAGCTTGTCGTAAAAACAATTGCGCGTAAACATGGTTTACATGCAACCTTTATGGCTAAACCTAAGTTTGGTATCAATGGCTCAGGTATGCACTGTAACATGTCACTTTTCACTGAAGATGGTAAAAATGCTTTCTTTGAAGAAGCAGGAGATATGGGCCTCTCTGAAGCTGCCAATTACTTTATCGGTGGTTTACTGAAACATGCTTATAACTACACAGCCATTACTAACCCAACAGTTAACAGCTACAAACGTTTGGTTCCAGGTTATGAAGCTCCTGTTTACATCGCTTGGGCTGGACGTAATCGTTCACCATTGATTCGCGTACCTGCATCACGTGGGATGTCTACACGTGTAGAGCTTCGCTCAGTGGATCCATCAGCAAATCCTTACTTGACAATGGCGGTTCTCCTTGCCTCAGGTCTGGATGGTATTGAACATAAGATTGCTGCACCAGAAGCTGTTGAAGCAAATATTTACGTCATGACTGAAAGTGAACGTAAGGCACATGGTATTACAGACTTGCCATCAACTTTACACAATGCTGTCAAGGCACTTCGTGAAGATGAGGTTGTTACTGGGGCCTTGGGCGAACATGTTTTGGTAAACTTTGTAGAAGCAAAGAAAATTGAATGGGCAAGCTATGCACAATTTGTCAGCCAATGGGAAATTGATAACTATTTAGAACTTTACTAAGAAGATAGAAGCACCTGTGAGGTGCTTTTTTTGTATTTTATGCGTAAAAAGAATACACTAGACTTATGGACACAAAAGAAAATTTGAAAAATATTATAGATAAAATAAACTATGGTCAGGTTGCAAAAGTTGCCATGTTAGAACGGGGCGCTTATGCGGTTTCTGGCCCGCACGAGGAGACTACAAATAATGCTCTTTTTGATGATTTTGCGGCAGAATATTTGTCTGATCAAGAAGATCTAACGGTAGTTCAACGTAAAGACGTGGAGGTGGCCCTCAATCAAACAGACTTTACAGAGTACATTGATGGTTTAAAAGCTGCTAAACATATCATCTTTGTCGAATGTTTAGAGCTGGGAACGACGGAGATTAAAGGCTTTTTGAATGCTTTAATCGCAGCGAACATGTTGGAAAATAGTAAACTTGTGCTTCTGGACTTACCACAGTTAGAATATATGGCTTTACACACAAGTTTGAAAGGAAAAATCGCTATTTAAAGCGATTTTTTTCTTGGTAATCTCTGGAGCATCTCATAATTTCGGTATAAATAGATTGGATAGAAGATTTGTAGTGGGGATTTTCTATTTTTTTTTCGATTTTCTCTAGAATATACTTTTCTCTTTTTGGATCCAAAACACGAATATTTTCTTTTTCCTTAGCGCTGATAACTTTCTCAACAAGGGACATACGTGTTTCTAAAAGTTCAATAATTTGTTCATCTATTAAATCAATTTCTTTACGAATATTTTCTAAAGTCATGAATTTATTATGGCATAAAAGCTTCAAAACAGCAATGATTAAAAGGAAATCATACAGATAGATACCCTACAAGATTAACCAAGTATTAGGATATCCCACCGTCAGAATTTATATTGATCAATTTATGGAAAAAATTGAACAGTGTGAAATTATAAAGAAACATACAGAGTTAGGGAAGAGAAAAGCGAAAGTTCTATTCAACACGAAATAAAAGTAAAATTAGTTGCAAGTGTTGACTCTATTGTGGGTTAAGTTTATAATTATAAGATGAATACAAGCGAAAAAATCGAAGGATACGAACTCCTCAATATGCAACTGAAAGGTTTACTTTCAGAACAAAATTATACATTGTCTAATCTGTCCAATGCCTCAGCGCTTTTAAATGACTTTTTACCTGATCAAGTTTTTGTAGGTTTCTATCTTTATAATGGAGAGCAACTTATTCTTGGCCCTTTTCAAGGTGGGGTCTCCTGTGTAGAGATTAAGTTAGGGGCAGGTGTATGCGGAGAGTCTGCGGACAAGCGACAAACTTTAATCGTTGATAATGTCAAAGAGCATAAAAACTATATTTCATGTGACAGTCGTGCCATGTCTGAAATAGTCGTTCCCATCGTAAAAGATGGCGAACTTAAGGGCGTACTAGATTTAGATGCCTCAGTAACTTCTTTTTATGATAATATTGACCAAAAATATCTTGAAGAATTCTGTCAAATTTTGTCAGACATGACGGATTGGAAATTTTTTTGAGTGGGGTAAATGATGAAAGAAACAGTAAATAAATTTATTGCAGCGAGAACTTCTAAAGATGAATTTGTAGCAGTAGGTTTTAATGCTTTAGCTCGTCCTAAAGAGTTTGCTCAGGACTTAGGCAACTTCATATACCAACTGCATAAGTTAGATCATACTGGCGCTGAAAGTATAGAGTTAACATTGCCAGTCATTGAAGCTGAGTTTTTTACACTGCTGGATCAGATGAAAAGAATTGCACCAGTGGAGGAACTCCGTATGTACTGGAACAAGGCCAGCAAAAATCCATGGTCTAAAGCTCCTGTTACTCTGCACGGAAACTTAAATTTGGAAACAGTCTGGGTAGCACAGGACAAGTTTGCGGGTGCGGTTGAAGTAGAAGAAGTACGCGTGGGGGATCCTGCAATTGATTTGACTATAGCTTGGGAAATTTTTGATGACAAACAACGAAAAATATTTTTCTCTGCTGTGGAAGCAGACAAAGCAACAGTAGTCCGTGCACGAGTTTGGGCTGTCTATAAGGCGATGAAAAACTATAATTCACCAGATATTGATCAGTCCATCCTTGCTCGTGATGTTCTTTTCCGTATCAATGAAGAACTCGGTCTTGGCACGCAGCCAGATCTTTATTAGAAGGAATGAAAAATGGCTTATCAAGCTCTATATAGAAAATACCGTAGCCAAAGATTTGATGAAATGGTTGGTCAGGAAGTCGTTGCTACGACCTTAAAAAATGCCATTGTAAACGGTCAGATTTCGCATGCTTATCTCTTTAGCGGTCCTAGAGGGACAGGGAAAACTTCGGCAGCCAAAATATTTGCCAAGGCCATTAATTGTCCGAATCAAAAAGATGGTGAGCCATGCAATAACTGTGACATCTGCCAAGCAATCACCCAAGGAAGCCTAGAAGATGTGATTGAGCTGGATGCCGCATCAAATAATGGTGTAGATGAAATTCGTGAAATACGGGATAAATCCACTTATGCAGCGAGTCGAGCAACTTATAAAGTTTATATCATCGATGAAGTGCACATGCTGTCGACAGGAGCTTTTAATGCCTTGCTGAAGACTTTGGAAGAGCCGACTGACAATGTGGTATTTGTTCTGGCAACAACAGAACTTCAAAAAATACCAGCTACCATCATTAGCCGTGTTCAAAGATTTGCTTTCAAAGCAATCACGACAGGAGATATCCGCCAGCATCTGGCTGAAGTTTTAGCAGATGAAAAAATCAGCTTTGAAGAGAAAGCTCTAGATGTTATTGCGAAGTCAGCTGAAGGTGGGATGCGTGATGCACTGAGTTTGCTTGATCAGGCGCTCAGCTTTTCAGATGGTAAGCTGGAAGAAAAAGATGCTTTACTCGTCACAGGATCTATTGCAAATGAAGCTTTAGTTTCTTATGTTTCGGCACTTGCTGCATCAGATGGAACCACAGCCCTTAATGCTTTAGAAAAGATTTTTCTTGAAGGCAAGAACATGCTACGTTTCACTGAGGATCTCCTTACTTACTTCCGCGACTTGCTGCTCAGTGAAGAGAACAAAATCCCACGTGATCGCCTTTATCAGTGGATTAATATTGCGATTGAATCTTTGAAAATTATCAAAGAAACAACACAAAGCAAGATCGCTGCGGATGTGATGACGATGCGCTTCGTCGATGCAAGTGGACATACTGCTGTCGCCACAAACGAACTTTCAGGGGATGTAGCACAGGAGATTCAAGCCTTAAAAGCAGAGGTCGCTGAACTTAAAACGAGATTAGCAAATGCGAGTTCTACGGTCAGTGTTTCGACGGTGAGTCAAGAAGTCCAAGTGAAGAGACAGACGAAAACCCGAACGGTCACAGAAAAATATACTGTCAATCAAGACCTCGTCTTCAAAGCTTTGAAAGAAGCGACAAATGAAGCACGTCAAGCTGTAAATGGTGCTTGGCCAGAGATTGTTTCAAGTTTTACGAAGCCATCTGAACGAGCTTTGATCAATAATACCGCTCCAGTAGCAGCATCAAGTAACTTTGTAGTGGTTACCTTCCCGCATGGTAATTTAGCCAAGCGCGTGACCGAAAATGAAGACTTACAGCTCACCTTTGGAAATCTTATGTCCTCTATCTTAGGTTTTTCTCCAGAAATCATTGCTCTGGCAGAACAAGACTGGCAGTCTGTTCGACAAGAGTATGTCATGAACCTGAAAAAAGGCGATAAAAAGATGGAGGAAACGGCGGATACCGAGCCCGATAAAGAAGAAGAGCTCGTGAGTAAAGCGAAAGAATTTTTTGGAGAAAAAGTCAAAGTCATAAATGACTAATAAAAAATGCCCTATCAAAGACGGGGCTTGGTTATTTGCTCTTTCTGAGTACGAGTTGGAAACTTTGTTTAATCCTCTTTATTGATAAAGCACACCCGTAATGCGGGTGTTTTTTTGTTGCTGATTTAGTAATTAAAGCAAGCGCTTATGTAACCTATATGAAATCATTTTAACCTTAGAGAAACAAATGTTAAAATATTATGAGAGAGATTCTTAGTTTATTTTAAAAGACTTGACGGGGTAAAAGTGATGACTTATAATTGGCCAGCACAGCACAGCACAGCACAGCACAGCACAGCACAGCACAGCACAGCACAGCACAGCACAGCACAGCACAGCACAGCACAGCACAGCACAGCACAGCACAGCACAGCACAGCACAGCACAGCACAGCACAGCACAGCACAGCACAGCACAGCACAAGCGGTAGACACCCGCCTCTTTTTACTTGCACCTAAACGCTCGGGACCTCTGGAGCGCTTTTTTCGTGGCCCGCCCAAAGCGAGAGACACGAAAGTTTGAAGTCAAAAGATAAAAAAGATAAATCAAGAAAGAAAGGGTATCACTATGACACCAGAAAAGAAAAAGAACCGGAGATTACGCAATTATGTCCTTCTCTCCCTCCTCTTGCTCCTCATCGGAGGCACCTATGCCTTTACCGCCTTTAACCAGCGGGCCATCAATGACCGAGAAAACCAAATCGAGATTAACGTGGGTGGCCGTGTTCACGACTACTATAACCGCGACACCGAAAACAAAGATGTCTTTGTCGAAAACTACGGCGAACGTCCCATCATGGCCCGTATCCGTTTGACGGAGTTTTTAGAAACCCGACAAACAGGTCAAGACAGCTGGACTCAGCTTGTAGCGGGAACAGAGCGTAACAACTTGGACTCTTGGACCACATGGATGCCCAATGCCACCAATATCAATGACCGACTCAACACCGACCCGTCCAATGCTTTTGACCGCTACGCCCGCCTGACTTTTGGCTGGAGCCGTGAAGGACGAGATGCGCCATGGTACATGCCAACCTTCAACCATGACAACATGGACCAGATGACAGCCGCCGCAGGTCATGCCCGGGACTACATCGCAGGAGGCGGTGCAACAGACGGCACGACCGATGGTGCCACGCACCCCGGAGATGGGACCGACGATTACTGGTCAGAAACAGACAGCTTTGATAATACCGCAGGCACGTGGCCGGGCGAAACGATTACCAATGATGCGGCTCAAAACCTCCACCAACAACGTGCCCCAATGACCATCGAACAGTGGGCGCAACTCCAACCTTACCAACAGATTGGTGACTTCTGGGTCGTGGACCACCAAACAGGCTGGGCTTACTGGGCCTCGCTCCTAGAACCGGGCGAAGCGACTTCTTACCTGCTGGATGCGGCAGAGATGACGGCGGCTATCGAAGACACGGTCTTTAATGGCTCTTACTATTATGGTATCCATGTGGAGAGCGGACTGGTCAGTCCCGACAATAGTGACGACTTCCTCCCTGACGGACATGACCGCTTAGCCGACTTCCTCACAGGTATCCGTAACAATGCCATGGATGGAGAAGGCTCGAACCCTCGTGCAGATATTGACTCTCCACCTTCTGCTTTTAACTTTGGGGCTATGCTTCCGGGACGTGTATTTACTATGTCTGGTCAACAATACCGCTATCTAGAAGATATGGGCAATGGTAATCATATGATTATCCGTAATAATGCCATCCGTAATGTGTCGTGGAACGACCAAGAAGCGGAACTTACTTCTTGGTATAGCATTCTTGACAGTGCTGTCCAAGACATAGTTCAACCTATCTCTAATAACTTTACGACGGGAGAAGTTGCGCATGCCTCGGTTAACTTTACAGGAGGACCCAGCTGGCTTCCTACTAACTTAACAGGACCAGTTGCGGACGATGTTACTCAAGTTGTCCCTGCAGGAACAGCACGCGCCTTTGCCCTTTCTCTGGCGGATGTGACCCGTTTATCTGGGGAAGGTTTAGCTTTTCCGTATCATGCGCAACGGGCTTCCGCTGCTTCAAGTTGGTGGTGGCTTCGTACTCCTGTTCCTAACATGCAAGCTTGGCTTGTGGGTACCAACGGTCACTTGATTGGCGGCCATGCTCGTACGAATAGCTACGATAATGGCGGAGTCCGTCCAGCCCTCATCATCAACCAACCTACAAGCTAAAACAACATATGAAAAAACACCTATTCACATAGGCGTTTTTCTTATTACTAGTCAATATGACGACTGAGGTCCACTTCTTCGAGGGGGATAATCTTGGTCTTTTTGATGATTTTATAAGAGAAATACAAGATCAAAAAGAGCGGTAAAGCCAAATAAGTAGTGATAACACTTTGGGCGTTCATGGTGATGGTCGTGATTTGGCCGATAACGATAATGATAGAAAGAATCAAAGCAATAATGGGACCGATCGGGAACCATTTGGCATGATAGCCAAGCTCCGATAGTTGATGTCCTTGCTTAATAAAGGCACGGCGGAAGCGGAAGTGGCAGATCGCAATACCGATCCAGGCTAAGAAGCCAGATAAACCAGAGGCAGCTACAAGATAGAAGTAAATTTCTGTACCGAAAATACTTGTCAAGAAAGCCAGAAGTCCAACCGCCACAGTGGCTAAAATGGCATAGATGGGTACACCGTTGCTTGTGTTTGTTTTGGCGAACACTTTTGGTGCGTGTCCTTCTTTTGCCATACCAAAGAGCATACGTGATGCCGCATAGAGCCAAGAGTTGGCTGAAGAAATCACAGATGTTAAAATCACAGCGTTCATAACAGAAGCGGCAGCAGCCAAGCCCGCCCGCTCAAATACTAGAGTAAAGGGAGAGACGGTGATGTCACTTTGCGAAGCTGCACGCAGCAGGCTCGGATCTTTAAAGTAGACTAAAGCACCAATAACAAAGATTGATAAAAAGTAGAAAATGATAATACGCCAGAAAACTTGTTTAATCGCAGAAGGCACATTTTTTTCAGGATTCTCAGACTCTCCCGCTGCTATACCCACAATTTCCGTTCCTTGGAAAGAGAAGCCAGCAATCATAAAGACGGCGATCATCCCTCCGATACCTCCAACAAAACCATGGTTGCCACCTGCAGAAAGATTGCGGGCGACGTCTGGTTTATAACTCATCACTCCAAAAATTGTTGCCAAACCAATGATAATAAAGGCAACAACGGCGATGACTTTAATAGTAGCCATCCAGAACTCCGCTTCACCATAAGCCTTGGCAGAAATAAGGTTGACTAAAAGAATCAAGGCAATAACGATGGTCGACCAAATCCATGTCGGAACATGAGGCAACCAAAACTGCATGATTACTCCAACCGTAGCCGCTTCAACAGCCACGGTTATTGCTGAGTTGAACCAATAATTCCAACCCATGGCAAACCCAAATGCTTTATCCACATATCGATCGGCAAAAGACGCAAATGAACCAGATACAGGTAAGTAAGAAGCCATTTCACCAAGGGAAGTCATCAGGAAGAAAACCATCAGACCAATAGCGACATAAGCTACTAGCGCTCCGAGTGGTCCAGCTTGGGATATCGTAGCACCTGAGGCCACAAACAAGCCAGTACCTATCGTTCCACCCAAGGCAATCATCGTTAAATGACGATGCTTAAGTCCTCGTTTTACCTGTGTGGATGGCGTGGGTTCATTTTTTGAAGTATTGTCCATTACTTCTCTCCTAAATTTATAAATATTAATACAAAAAAAAGCAATCCCTAGAGATTGCTAAACGTCAGAAAGAAATTTCATCCGAATAGCGCATCGTGTCTCTATGAGAACACGACAGTTTAACAGGTATTTCCTGCAAAACCAAGAAAAGAAAGCGAGCCTTCCTTTTCTTTCGGCAACCGCTCCTGGGTCAAATATCAAAGCTTACTCAGGCTCCACTTGACTTATTATTGGTTGCGACCTCTATCGTTTATTAAGTATTTATGAATATTTTAGATTAATTTGAGAGGGATGTCAAGGAAGAGCTTAAGGAAAATGTATAATTATACATAGCCTTAATTAAAAATTACAAATATCTAATGTTAAAGAAATTGATAAAATGTAATGCAAAGCATTTGTTTTATAAGTTGAAAAGCGTTATAATAGTGGTATAGATGAGCGCGCTTTCATCTTAATTATATCGGGAGGTGGTTTGTAATGGCATTTACCCCAAAATATGTATCTCCAACTTACGCGGGAGAAAAAATTGTATGCGTAACCCGTAGCCAAGAGGGTGAAGTTTCACACTTATACCAGCGTTTTGATACGCACTGTAAATTACATTTTATCGTGAAAAAACTGGGCTATTATCAATCGAAAGAAGGTGAATATCGCTACATTCCAGCTAATATGCTAGATGTTGTGGCCTGACAATATAAAAAAAAGAGGAGTCTTCTGCATTGCAGAGGATTATTTTATTTTTAGAATTAATAGAGGAAAGAAAGGCAACTTGCAAAAAAGTTGCAAATCTGATAAAATATATACTTGTGAGTAAAACTCATAACTTACACAGGCTCCAACCTGTGTCATTAGTCCAAAAGGAGGAAAAATCAATGACAAAATACGAAATTCTTTATATTATTCGTCCAAACATTGAAGAAGAAGCAAAGAAAGCTCTCGTTGAACGTTTCGATGGTATCTTGACTGACAACGGTGCTGCTAATCTTGAGTCTAAAGACTGGGAAACACGCAAACTTGCTTACGAAATTCAAGATTTCCGCGAAGGTATCTACCACATCGTAACTCTTGAAGCTGCTACTGATTCAGAAGCTTTGAGCGAATTTGACCGTCTTGCTAAGATTAACGGCGACATTCTTCGTCACATGATCACTAAAGTAGAAGCTTAATTCTAATTTAGCTGGACAAAATTAAAGGAGAACATCATGATTAATAATGTTGTTTTGGTCGGACGCGTTGTGCGTGATCCCGAGCTGCGTTACACACCGCAAAATACTGCGGTTGCTACATTTACGATTGCTGTTAATCGCCGTTTTAAAAACGCGCAAGGCGAACGTGAAGCTGATTTCATCAACTGTGTCATCTGGCGTCAATCTGCTGAAAACTTGGCAAATTGGGCTAAAAAAGGTGCTTTGATTGGTGTGACAGGTAGTATTCAAGTACGAAATTATGAGAACAAAGAAGGTCAACGTGTTTACGTGACTGAAGTATTGGCTGATAACTTCCAAATGCTTGAAAGCCGTGCCGCACGTGAAGGGGGAGGCGGTTCATATTCTGCACCCCAACAGCAACAATCACAAAATCGTCCTTTTGCTGAATCTAATAATTCATCAAATAATTCAACACCTGATTTTGGTCGTGATGCAGATCCATTTGGTGGCTCACCGATGGAAATATCAGATGATGATCTTCCATTTTAATCTGGTCGAGCACACCGGAAAGTACTAGATGGAAACCATCTAGTAAAAAACAATAATATAAGGAGAAACACACTATGGCTTTTCAAAAACGTGGTGGCTTCAAACGCCGTAAAAAAGTTGACTTTATCGCAGCTAACAAAATCGAAGTTGTTGATTACAAAGACACTGAACTCTTGAAACGTTTCATCTCAGAACGTGGTAAAATCTTGCCACGTCGCGTAACTGGTACTTCAGCTAAAAACCAACGTAAAGTGGTTACAGCTATCAAACGCGCACGTGTTATGGCTCTCTTGCCATTCGTAGCATCTGACGAAAACTAAGAAATAAGCAGACACCTTTAGAGGTGTCTTTTTTGTTACTTTGTTTTACAAAAAGGATACTTTGTGATACCCTAGACAGAGAAAGTTTTAAGGAGTTGGAAATGAAGCAGAGTTCAAAAGTGATTTGGGGAATAATATCTATTTTTTCTTTATTCGTCTTATTCGGGTTAGCAAAAGGAGATAGGGTAGCTGCAGACAGCCCTCAGAGTCAACCGATTTATCGTCTTTATAATACACGAAATATGGAGCATTTGCATACATCTGATGCAAATGAGAAGAATAAACTTCCCAAAATTTCTAAAGACTGGAAATATGAAGGAGTGGCTTGGGCGGCACCAATGTCAGGAGCCAAAGTTTACCGTGTTTATAATCCTAAGTCAGGTGAACACTTGTATACAAAAGATAGCTATGAAGTAAAGGTTCTCACCACTAAACATAACTGGAAAGCAGAAGGGATAGCTTTCTTTTCTGGAACAAGTCAAGACAAGCCTGTATACCGTCTGTATAACCCTGCTGCAGGGATAGGAGCCCATCATTCTACAATGGATGCCTATGAAAAGAAAAGCTTGGTAGCTCGTGGTTGGAAGTATGAAGGGATTTCTTGGTATGCTTTACCTAAAGATGGGAGTCGCCCTTCACTGAACCTTCCTCTCACAGGACCAAAAACAGCCTTCATTTCCGGAAATGTTAATTTGACTGGAGCTGGAACAGGCTATCAAGCGAAGTTTACCCTTAATGGTTCGGGGGAACATGCTATTAGTTTTGGTATCCAAGTAGATAAGCACTCAGGATTCCAAGCAGGAGGAGCTGCAGGGAAACCTGTTTATATGAGTGAGAATATCAATGGTGCATCGCATGATTACACTTCCTACGGGCCACCAGCTTCACTCAATACATGGACGAGAATTGAGATAGCTTATTATGCAGCGTCTAAAACTGTAGGTTTTTATGTAGAAGGCCGATTAGTAGGTACTGCTTATGCTCCAGAGTTTGATAAAAATTATGTGATTACTACTTGGGGTAACCATCTTATTGCTAATGTAGGAGGTTCTGCTCGCGTAAGAGGAGACAAAGTAAATGCACAATTTACTGATGTACAAACAAGTGATAAGGGTATGATTCTTTGGAATGATGTGGATAATAACTGGGTAGGTCTTACTGCCAAGTGGACAAATGGAGATATTAATTCGTCTAACTTTACAGTTACTGGTACATCAACTTTACCAGTAGGATTGAACTGGGATACATATTGGAAAGCTGGACTACCTACAGCAGACGGTGTGGCGCAAGTATCAGTCCGTGTCCCTTAATTAAAAAGATAGGTTTCTCGCCTATTTTTTTCATATATATCTATATATCTATATATATAGATAAAACAGTGCTAAACGGTCAACCAAGAATGGCTTAACTATGCACATCTATCCCGTGTAAAATGTTATTAGGAAGAATAAAAAATATGAATGTGGTAAAATAAAGCAATGACATGGATTATAATTCTACTTTTTAGTCTTTTACTTTATGGAATTTTTATCGAACCGCACTTTATGCGTGTGCGGGAAGTGAAAATTTCCGAAGATAAAGGAATGAAAATTGCACATTTTACGGATACACATTTTAACTGGCATACACACGCGCGTCGTTTTTATAAATTTTCAAAGCACATTCAAAAGACTCAGCCAGATTTGATTTTATTTACTGGTGACTTGTTTGATAAAGTAGATTGGGCACAAAGCCACGACGTGACAAAGACAAAAGAAGTTTTAACGAATTTAAAAGCACCCTTAGGCAAATTTGCCATTTTGGGGAATCATGATTTTTCTGAGGCTGGCACATCAGACTATGTAAGAACTTTCCTTGAAGAAGCTGGCTTTACTGTACTGACGAATCAATCTTTAAAAACGGGATTTTTTTCACTATCAGGGCTTGATGATTTACGTGAAGGACAGCCTTTCTTTGGTCTTCTACCTGAAGAAGCTAACTTCTCTCTTTTGATGATACATGAACCCGATACGATTTTGCAGGTTGAACATCCTGAAAAGTATGATTTAGTTATTGCGGGGCATAGTCATGGCGGACAAATCCGTCTTGGGAATTTACGCTTACGAAATGACGGCTCCAAAACTTATGATTCGGGTTTATATGAGTTAGATGAAGGTGTAAAACTTTTTGTTAATGCGGGTATTGGCTTGACTTTCCTACCTATAAGATTTGGCGTCCCACCAGAGTTAGTATATTATGAAATATAAAAAATCTCCAGAATTCTGGAGATTTTTTAACGTTCATTTGAAGCGATGATTGTTTCTTTACCATTGTTGTCCACAGCATGGAAATGACGTGGCCAAGAAGGATTGAAAGGATATTGAAAATCAACAATAATGGTTAAGGGATTTTTGAGTTGTGAAAATTTCACAGAAAGCAAACCATTTTGATTGAGTAATTCAAAATTGATAAGGGGCTCAAGGGGGATTACACCTTTTAGCTGATTGTCAATGATGAACCAAAAACTGTCAATAATCTCACCAGGGATACTAGAGATGGTGCCATAACTTGCATAGCGCCCTTTTGTTTCAGTAAATGCCATTTTGGTCCTCCTAAATCATTAACTTTAATTCATTAATTTAAACGCGTCTGGCTGATGACTTCTCGTATATTTTCCAGAGAGTCTTCTATAGTGTCTTGGGCTTTCATGCCGTACATCAAAAAGATGGCATCTAGAAGGCTAATCTGAGAAACAGTTGAAGCAACAGCTTCGGGTCGGTAAGATATTTCCTCAGAAATTGAGATAAGGGCTAAGTCGCTCTTTTTTACCAATGCGGAATTAGCAAATGATGTTATCGCAATTACAGGAACTTGGTTATTCTTCAAAATATCGACAATCTTTAATGTGTCCTTGTTTTTTCCAGTATGTGAAATAACAAAAGCACAGTCGTTTTTAGTGAGCTTGGAAGCGAGCATCTGTTGATAATGAAAATCCTGATGGTATACCGTTTGGAGTGGCATGCGCAAGAATTTATGATAGGCAATCAGGGCCACAGCATTTGAGCCACCTAAGCCAAAAAAACCACAGGTTTTGGCCGAAAGAAGGATTTTCATGACTTTATCTAGATTAGCACTATCAATAAGTTGCAATGTAGCATTCAGTGAAGAGATATTACTCGTAAAGTTTTTAGCAAGAATGTCTTTATAACTGTCTTCAGGTGAAAGCTCGCTGAAAAAATTATCGGCTTTAAATTTTTCTGTACTATGAATAGCCAACTTCAAATCTTGAAAGGAATCAAAGCCAATTTTTTTAGCAAAGCGTGAAATCGTTGCGGTAGAAACCCGAGTGTTTTTGGCAAAATCCTGAATAGACAGGCGCGCAGCACTATCCATATTTTCAATCAGGTAATTTGAAATCGCCTGATCAGATTTGCTGAGATTGTCGTAATAAGAGTTTATTCGTGTGATTAGAGATTGTGTCATATGCTTACCAGTCCTGCTTTTATTATATCATAACACACTTTTGAGGAACAAAATGAGAACCGTATAGTGCGTGAAGGGGGAGCATCATGCTTCATCAAAATCGTAGTTGCGAATGGCACTGGAAATATCGCCAAAGTCAAAACCTTTGCGTGCCAATGCTTGTGTGATACGTTGCTTAAGCTCGTATCCTTCATACTTCCGACTATACTTGCGTTCAGTTTTTTCTAGCTCAAGGTAAAGAAGTTCTTGTTCATTCTCCTCATCTGCTTCAAGTTCGAGACTATCTAGAGCAATAGCACTTATGTTATATGAAAAGCCTTTAGTGGTAAGACCTTGGGTGATCTTCTGCTTGAGCTGTTGCAGGGTTAGGCGGTCCGATTTTTGGCGTACAATTTTCTCAGCAAGTTTGACGGCTACGTCTATTTGCTTTTCTTCGTCAAATTCTTGTGAAAGAACTTGATCGATCAGTTGCAGATCTAACCCCTTCAAATGCAACTTTTGTTTAATCTGGTAGGGTCCAGAACTGGCTGTGCGCACTTTTCCTTGGATATAGCTTTCGATGTAGGCTTGGTCATTAATCAAACCATTCTCCGTGAGATAGGCCATAACCTTTCTGACTTGTACGCCATGAATATCATGTTCATAAAGATATTTTTGAACTTCAGTGGAAGTTCGTGCTTTGAAAGAAATAAAGTAGAGAGCCAAGGATTTACCTTGAGCAAAGTTATCAAAGTCTACTAATTCCGTAAGTTCTTCTTTCGTTAATTCCTTATCACGAGTAAGCATAAACTTGACGATGGTATCTTCACTGACATAGATTTTATCTTTGGGTTCATCCCAATCTGCAAGACTGAGAGCTTCTGTGAAGGTTATTTTATAAAGTCTTTTGAGTTTTGTAATTTCCTTGATTTTTATCATAGTTCTATTATATCAGAGTGCTTAGAGAAGTTACACTAGCTTTTACTAAGGATGATAAATAGCTTGGTGTTTGTCTGTTAGAAGCAGTGTAAGCAAAAAAGCTCTAGATTTCTAGAGCTTTTTGCAGATCTAAGATAGGAACAGTCAAGGTTTGCTGACTATATGTCCTCTCTCTTAGCAAGAATAAGAAGCAGCATGGCAAGTAAAACAATCAAGATACCTGCGATTGGTGTGAAGACCAGACTGCTTATCTTAGAAACTTCTCCACCAGCAAAAGAACCCAGCGTAATACCGATATTAAAGGCAGAAATATTAAAAGCAGAAACAAGAGTAATATCTTTCGGGGTGAATTTTTCAGCTAATTGTACAACATATAATTGTAGTCCCGGAACATTCATGAAAGCAAATAAGCCGAGTAAGAGTGTGGCGAGCAGGCCAAGCCATTGTGAGGCCATCAATGCACCGATAAAGAGAATGAAGAGGCTAAGTGTGAGAGCACCGAACATTTTGAGTAAAACAGATAAAATATTTTTATTAGAAAGATGTCCACCTAGCGTGTTGCCGATAGCTACCATCACGCCATAAGCAACGAGGATAATAACGACAGTGCTGGATGTAAAGCGAAAAGTATCTTCTAGCAAAGGGGCCAAGTAAGTATAGGCTGCAAATGTCCCACCATAGCCAAATGCCGTGATGAAGAAAGCTGTAAGGATATATTTATTATGGAAAATGCGAGAGAAACCACTCAAATTAACTTTTCCAGGGATAGGGAGATCCGCAGGAATCAAGACACTGCTTGCAAATAACCCAATCAAGCCGATAATGGCGATGAAGATAAAGGACATATGCCATGTAGAATGCTGCCCAATAAAGGTACCTAAAGGCACACCGATAACAGTAGCTACCGTCAGACCGGTAAACATCAAGGCAATAGCGGAAGCCCGCTTTTCAGGGCGCACTACATTCGCTGCGATAAGTGTAGAAACGGACATAAAGATACCATGAGCTAAGGAAGCTAAAATCCGCCCCACTAAGAGCAGGCTAAAAGTTGGCGCAAAAGCAGAAAGCAAGTTCCCTAATATAAAGAGCAACATGATAGCCAGCATCAAGGTTCTTCTGTTCCACCTCCCAGTGACGATAGTAAGTAGAGGCGCCCCAATGGTAACACCCAAGGCATAGAGGGACACGGTAAGCCCCGCTTGCGAAAGGTTGATGTTGAATGTGCGAACAATCATAGGCATCAGACCAACGCTAATAAATTCGGTTGAACCAATCGCAAAAGCATTAATTGCTAAAGCCAATAATGTTAAGCTTGGTGAGATTTTTTTCATAAAAGGTTCCTTATTTTAAAAATTAAATGTATCTGGATCTGGTCCGACACGGAGATTTTCATCAAGTTGATTCAAAGCTTCCATATCTTCTTGATCAAGTGTGAAATCAAAAACGTCTCGGTTAGCAAGCATTCGCTCGACTTTAACTGATTTCACGTTCACCAAGATTCCTTGTTCCAAGTGCCAGCGCAAAATAATCTGTGCAGTCGATTTATTGTGTTTTAAAGCGATGTTCTTGATAGTTGCATTGTCTAATAATTGACCTTGCATTAAAGGCGACCAAGCTTGCGTTTTGATGTCGTGTGCATCCAAAAATTGACGGAGTTCTTTTTGGGCTAATTTGGGGTGTAGTTCGATTTGATTCAAAACGGGAACAGTTTGAGCATAGGTGAAGAGACGTTCTAAGTGATGTTTTTGGAAGTTACTTACACCAATCGCTTTTACTCGACCGTCTTTATATAAGTCTTCCATGGCTTTCCAAGATGCCTCAAAGCCATAATCTGTACCCGGCCAATGAATCAAATAAAGGTCAAGATAGTCTAATCCTAGTTTTTCTAAACTTGCTTCAAAACTTTGGATTGTTTCGTCATAAGAGAGGTTGCTGCCCCAGAGTTTTGATGTGACAAAAATGTCTTTACGTGAAAGTTTAGCTTGGCGAAGGCCTTCTTTGATACCTTGCCCTGTACCTTCCTCATTACCATAAATTTGGGCAGTATCGATTAAACGATAGCCATTGAGGATACCGTTTTTAACTACTTCAGCAGTGTCTTCATTCGGAATTTGAAATACGCCTAGCCCTAGCTCTGGAATATCAATGTTATTGTTAAGTTTCATTGTCTTTTCTCCTTGTATTTAAATTTGACAAAAAATAGTATATAATAAATATAACTAAATAAATAGTACCTACTTTTTTGTTATATACATACATAAAAGTAAGTTTTGTTTAAATTATGAGTTTGTGAGGTATATTTTTTTTGGAAAAAATTTATAATATTGGTGTAGAAGCTACGATGGATGTCATTGGTGGAAAATGGAAATCCATCATTTTATGTAATCTCAGACATAGTCCCAGAAGACCAGGGGAGCTTAAACGAAATATTCCCGGGATAAGTCAAAAAATGCTGACACAACAGTTGCGGGAGCTAGAGTTAGATAATATTATCGTTCGTAAAGTTTACAACCAAGTTCCTCCTAAAGTAGAATACTCAATCAGCCCTTACGGAGAGAGTTTAAACTATATCTTGGATAGTCTGTGCAGTTGGGGAGAAGAGCATGTCAAAGCTTTAAAAGAGCAAGGCGATGATGTCTGCATCTTAGAAGCAGATTAAGTAAATAGAGAGGCATGAGGGAGAGTTTATGTATAAACCGCATTTTAACAACGTACACCATATAGCCATTATCGGAAGCAACTATGAAAAATCACGGAAATTTTATGTTGATATTTTAGGTTTTCCTATCATTAGAGAAAATCGTCGTCCTGATAAAGAAGATGTAAAAATCGATTTGAAAATGAATGAAGAAGCTGAGATTGAGCTATTTATCAAACCTGATGCGCCTGAACGCGTGTCGTATCCAGAAGCGAAAGGTTTGCGACATCTGGCGATAAAGACGTCTCAGATTGAAAAAGATATAGAATATTTAAAACGTCAAGGAGTGAAAGTAGAAGAACTTCGTGTGGACGAAATTACCGATAAAAAGATGGTTTTCTTTTATGATCCAGATGAATTACCTATTGAGTTACATGAATAATAAAAAGTCCCAGTTCAATAACTGGGACTTTTTATAGGTGCTTTGTTTGTAGAAAAAACCTTTTCGTCTCTAAAATAATTATATATTGCTATATACATCAGTTTACCGTATAATTGGGGTATGATTAATCTGAAAATTGGACAAAAAATCCCACTCAATATTGAGCGTATGGGTATCAATGGCGAAGGAATCGCCTCTTACCACGGACGCTTGGTTTTTGTACCCTATGCACTGCCTACAGAAGAAGTTTTGGCAGAAATTACAGAAAATGCTCGTAATTTTTCACGTGCGAAGGTTGTAAAAATAAATAAAAAGTCAAAATACCGTGTGAAACCAGAAGATCGTGTGTATCACGAATTAAGTGGTTCTCATATTATGCACTTGGCTTACCCACAACAGTTGGAGTTTAAACGTGATTTATTGCGTCAATCTCTCGAAAAATATCGCCCAACAGGCTGGAAAAAATATGAACTGTTACCAACCCTAGGTATGGAAAATCCTTTGCGCTACCGTAATAAGTTACAGTTCCAAGTACGCCGCCTTAATAATGGTGATGTTATTGCCGGTCTTTATAAAGAAGGCACACATCACTTGGTTAACTTGGAAAACTGTTTAGTTCAAGATGAAGTGATTCAAAATATCGCTAATCGTATTTGTCGTTTGATCGAAAAATACAATCTGCCTGTTTATGATGAACGTAAAGTGATGGGTATCCGTACGATCGTTGCACGCCGCAGCCAAAAGACAGGTGAAGTCCAAATTATTTTCGTCACATCTGCACGTATTACTTTGGATGGTCAAGTTTGGCCTGCGCCACGTGAGGAATTATCAAAACGTCAACGTAAAGATTTAGTGAAAATGGATAACATTTTGTCCGACTTGACAGAAGAGTTCCAAGAGATTGTTTCGATCTCTGCAAACTTCCATCCGAAGAAAACAAGCGAAATCTACGGAGACCGCACACAAATGCTTTTCGCTGAGAAAGAAACAATCACTGAAGGCGTTTTGGACTATGACTTTGAGTTATCACCACGGGCTTTCTATCAGTTGAACTCTGAACAAGCCAATGTACTGTATGGTGAAGCTGTTCGTGCGCTTAACCCGAAAAAGGATGATCGTGTAATCGACGCTTACTGTGGTGTAGGTACGATTGGTTTTGGTGTAGCGAAAAAAGTGAAGTCGGTTCACGGTATGGATATCACACCAGAGTCAATCACAGATGCTAAAGCCAATGCTAAACGTCTTGGATTTAAGAACTGTCATTATGAAGTAGGTAAAGCTGAACGTATCATTCCAAACTGGTATAAATCAGGACACAGAGCGACAGCTCTCATCGTTGACCCGCCACGTACAGGCTTGGATGATGCTTTGTTAGAAACGATTACGACTTATACACCAGAAAAGTTGGTTTATGTTTCTTGTAACGTTTCAACTTTGGCAAAAGACCTCGTTATTCTTTCACAATTTTATAGTATCGAATATATTCAATCTGTTGATATGTTCCCACATACAGCACGTACAGAGGCTGTCGTTAAAATGCGTAAGCTTGCTAAACCTTTAGCTGCACCTTTCCGCGCTGAAAAGCCAAAGCAACAATACGATAAACCACGTAAAAGAAGAAAATAACGAAGTTTCATTGATAAGACTTGAGACCCAGTTAATTTTAGATTAAGAGGAAGAAGATGATTTATTTAAGAAAAGCAAACTTGTCAGATGTAGCAGATATTATGCCTATTATTACGCAGGCGCGTGAATTTTTAGGTAAATCAGGCAGTGACCAGTGGCAAGCAGAATATCCCGCAAAAACGGATATTGAAAACTTTATCGGAGAAGATGTGGGCTATGTGTTAGTTGTTGATGAAACAGTGGCTGGTTTTTGTGCGGTTATCACAGGTGAAGATACGCAATACACAAAAATTTATGATGGTAGCTGGCTGAATGATAATCTAGATTATGTGACTGTTCACTGTCTGGCGCTCTCTGACCAATATCGTGGTCGAGGCCTTACTAAGTATCTTTTCTCTAATATTTTTACTTTGATGTATGCGCGAGGTTATCGTGACTTCCGAGTAGATACACATCCAGCTAATTCAGTGATGCAAGCTGTCTTTGAGCGTGAAGGTTTTGAGAAGCGTGGCATGGTTTTCTATGAGGGAGATCGTTTCGCTTATCAGCTTCTCTTAGGAGAATGAAATGAACAAAGAAGGCTGGCTTGAGTTTTGCTTGTCACTTGGCCCTACTTTTGCTGAGACACCTTTTGCAAAGATGGAAAAAGGACCAGCTACTCTTGTTGTGAAACATCTGAAAAACAAAAAATCTTTTGTTTATATCTCAGAGCGAGAAGGCAAAACCGTTGTTGCTGTCAAAGGTCTACCTGCAGTAAATGAAGAGCTGCGTGAAGCTTTTGACTCTGTAAAACCAGCCTGGCATATGAACAAAACCCACTGGAATGATATCCATTTTGAGGGCGATGTTTCTGATGCACAAGCAAAGCAAATGATTGAAAACAGTTATAATCTAATAAAACCAAAAAGAGAATAAACATGGAATACAAAGAAAAATTTTTAAAAGACTTTAGTGAGTGGGTTGATCAGCAGGTTGAACTTTCCGAAATGGCAATGAAAGCCGCTGAAAAGATTGCACACGAAGACAAAAAAATTGAAGCAAAAGAGGCTGCGATTCGTTATGAAAGTCGCCTTGATGCTTATAATTTTATTCAAGGAAAGTTTGAAAACTACAAGGCTGGTAAGGATTTTCATGATGTGCCAGATTTAGGAACAAAGACTTTTTAAAGAAAAAGGAGGATTTTATGTCTCTAAATACTATGGTTGGTAAACAAGTGCGAGTAATTGCTCTCGCATAAGTTTACCGCTAAGTAAAAAAATTCTCACTTAGCGGATAGTTAAGGAGAAAAAATGAAAGCATACGAATACAATAGAATAAAATATCTGACTTTTGACTTAATCAATGTCTATCACTCGGTAAATGATAAGGCGACTGTTGAGGCAGTCTATGCTCAAACTGTGTCGGAAGCACAAGAACTCTCTGATGAGATGGAACTTGCTCTTTTTCTGGAGAAACTTGCGGACAGCAAGATGACCAAAGAACAAGCTGAGAGAGACTTACTGGCCTTGAAAAACTTGGTAGAGCCCTTTGTTTTGCCTTCTGAGAGTCAGTTGAAGAAGATATTCAAGAAAGTAAAAAAACTCAAAGTCCCTGCTCAGTCAGCTTGGGATATGAGAGAAATCACTTACTTTTCTTGGAATGAAGTTTCGAGCAATCGTAAGTATATTGTGACGGCAGATGGTCGGGGCTTTTATGGCACCCTGTCTGGAAATTTGAAAAATATTTGTGCAATTTGTCAAAAAACAAGCCAAGTTACTCAGTTTTTAGCGACAACAAAAAGGGGTTCTGATGGAACTTATACTAAAAATGGAACCTACATCTGTGTGGATGGCGATACATGTAATCAGCAAATACAACAGATAGAGGGCTTTGAGCGATTTTTAGAAATTATCAAAGAACGCTAGTCATCTTGCAAAAATTAAATAAATCTGATAGAATAAATACACTAAATGAGGAGTAACAAACCTAATCTTTGAGAGAGAAATCGGTCGCTGCGAGATTTCAGATGAAGTTTGTGAAGGTTGCATGAAGGTCAGTTGAATAAAAAATAAGTGTCTGCTTTTCGTTAAGCAGGAATTTAGGTGGTACCGCGCGTGAGCGTCCTATTTTGGATGTTTGAGCGCGGTATTTTTATTACTCAAGACTTCTCTAAGCCCTACTCCATCAACATTAAGAGGTTTCGTACCGAAAGGAAAAAAGAAATGACCGAAGAATTATCGACAAAATTTAATCCTGCTGAAGTAGAAGCAGGTCGCTATGAAAAATGGCTTGAACAAGGCGTTTTTGCCCCTTCTGGTGATAAAAAAGCAAAGCCTTATAGTATTGTTATCCCACCACCAAATGTTACAGGTAAGCTCCATTTAGGACATGCGTGGGATACGACCCTGCAAGATATCATTATTCGTCAAAAACGTATGCAAGGTTTTGATACGCTCTGGGTACCGGGTATGGACCATGCGGGGATTGCTACACAAGCTAAGGTCGAAGCGCGTCTTGCAGAAGACGACATTACACGCTATGATTTAGGACGTGAAAAATTCTTGGACAAAGTCTGGGAATGGAAAGATGAATACGCCTCAACTATCAAGCAACAATGGGGTAAAATGGGTATTTCTGTCGATTACAGCCGGGAACGTTTTACTCTTGACGAAGGCTTATCCGAAGCAGTACGTAAAGTTTTTGTTAACCTTTACAAAAAAGGCTGGATTTACCGTGGTGAGTTTATCATCAACTGGGATCCTAAAGC
This sequence comes from Lactococcus garvieae, assembly GCF_016027715.1. Lineage (NCBI taxonomy): Bacteria > Bacillati > Bacillota > Bacilli > Lactobacillales > Streptococcaceae > Lactococcus > Lactococcus garvieae. Next base: position 1,669,863 of record NZ_CP065691.1, on the reverse strand, counting down.
CATGACTGCACTTTCTGATATTGAGGTTATTCACAAAGATGTGGAGGGCGCTTTCTATCACATTACTTACCCATTAGCAGACGGTTCAGGTGCGCTTGAAGTAGCAACGACACGTCCGGAAACTTTCTTTGGTGACACTGCAGTTGCTGTAAATCCGGCGGATGAGCGTTATGCTAAATATATTGGCCAAAGTGTCATCCTTCCAATCATTAATAAAGAAATTCCGATTGTGGGAGATGAACATGCAGACATGGAAAAAGGTACAGGTGTTGTTAAAATTACGCCTGCCCATGATCCTAATGACTTCCTAGTGGGTCAACGTCATGACTTGCCACAAGTAAATGTCATGAACGCTGATGGCACGATGAATGAGCTGACAGGTGAATTCAACGGAATGGATCGTTTTGAAGCCCGTGAAGCGATTATTAAGAAGCTGGACGAATCAGGTAACTTAGTCAAGGTTGAAAAAATGATGCACTCCGTAGGACACTCCGAACGTACAGGTGTCATGGTTGAGCCACGTTTATCTACCCAATGGTTTGTCAAAATGGAAGAATTGGCAAAAAATGCAATTGCCAACCAACAAACAGAAGATGCGGTTGAGTTTTACCCTCCACGTTTTAACGACACTTTCCTCCAATGGATGGAAAATGTTCATGACTGGGTTATTTCACGCCAACTCTGGTGGGGTCATCAAATTCCTGCATGGTACAATGAAGCGGGTGAAATGTATGTAGGCGAAGAAGCGCCCGAAGGTGAAGGTTGGGTACAAGATGAAGATGTACTTGACACATGGTTCTCCTCAGCCTTGTGGCCATTTTCAACTATGGGTTGGCCTGATGAAAATGCTGAAGACTTCCAACGCTATTTCCCAACTTCAACTTTGGTTACCGGATACGATATCATTTTCTTCTGGGTATCACGCATGATTTTCCAATCACTAGAATTCACGGGTAAAGCTCCCTTTAGCAATGTTCTCATCCACGGTTTGATTCGTGATGAAGAAGGACGTAAAATGTCTAAATCATTGGGTAATGGTATTGATCCGATGGATGTGATTGAAAAATATGGGGCCGATGCTTTGCGCTGGTTCTTGTCAAACGGCTCTGCACCAGGTCAAGATGTTCGTTTCAGCTATGATAAGATGGATGCATCTTGGAACTTTATCAATAAAATTTGGAATGTTTCACGCTATATCCTGATGAATGCTGAAGATATTACCGCAGAAGAAATTTCAGCCAATCTTGAAAAAGTTGCAGCGAAAACAGCGGGTAACGTTACAGACCGCTGGATTCTTACACGTTTGAACGATACTGTTGCACGTGTGACGGAGCAAATGGATAAATTTGAGTTCGGTGTAGCGGGCCACATTCTCTATAACTTCATCTGGGATGAATTTGCCAACTGGTATCTTGAGTTAACTAAGGAAGTCATGTTTGGTGATGATGAGTCAGAGAAAAACGTGACACGTTCGGTACTTGTTCACGTCCTTGATCAAGTCTTACGTTTGCTTCACCCAATCATGCCTTTCTTTACAGAAGAAATTTTTGAAAAGCTCCCTACTTCAAACGGTCAATCCATCGTCGTTTCAGCTTATCCAGAAGTTCATTCAGAGTTTGATGATGCAGAAGCTGGTGACGGAGTTGCTATGCTGATTGAAATTATTACAGCGGTACGTAATATTCGCGCCGAAGTAAATACACCTTTATCAAAAGCTGTGCCAATGCTCATCAAATCAGATAAAGAAGATTTTCTTAACAAGGTTGCTGCTTATATTCGCCGTTTCACAAACCTAAGTGAGTTGACTATTGCTGCTGAAATGGGAGTACCTGAACAAGCCATGTCCGCTGTAATCACGGGTGCAGAAATTTACTTACCTTTAGCAGGATTGATTAATATTGATGAAGAAATTGCCCGTCTTAATAAAGAGCTAGACAAATGGCAAAAAGAACTTGATATGGTTAACCGCAAGCTTTCAAATGAAAAATTTGTAGCAAATGCTAAAGCAGAGGTTGTAGACAAAGAACGTGCCAAACTGGCAGATTATCAAGAAAAATTTGAAAGTACACAAGCACGTATTGAAGAATTGAAGAAATAGAAATATATTGCTAGAAAAAGTTCCTAATTGTGGGAACTTTTTCGTTTTGGTATAGATAGGTTTACAATATCTTAAATTTTCATTTCTTGTTAAACCCATGAAAAAGTGATAAAATAAACAAAGAAAAAAACTCTAAGGAGAGATATAAAATGGCACATATTAAATTTGACTATTCTAAATTAAAACCATTTGTAGCTGATAAAGAACTTGACGAGATTCAATGGCAAGTTGACGGCGCAGATAAACTTCTTCGTGAAGGTACCGGTGCAGGTTCAGACTTCATCGGTTGGTTAGATCTTCCAGAAGACTATGATAAAGAAGAATTTGCTCGTATCCAAAAAGCAGCAAGCAAAATTCAATCTGACTCAGAAGTACTTATCGTTATCGGTATCGGTGGTTCATACCTTGGTGCACGCGCAGCGATTGATTTCTTGAACAACAGCTTTGTTAACCTTCAATCAAAAGAAGCCCGTAAAGCACCACAAATTCTTTACGCAGGAAACTCAATTTCTTCAAGCTATCTTGCTGACTTGGTAGAATATGTTGCAGATAAAGAATTCTCCGTGAATGTTATCTCTAAATCAGGTACGACAACTGAACCAGCTATTGCTTTCCGTGTATTTGAAGAACTTTTGGTTAAAAAATACGGCCGTGAAGAAGCAAACAAACGCATTTATGCAACTACCGATAAAGAAAAAGGTGCTGTTAAAGTAAATGCCGATGCAAACAACTGGGATACTTTCGTCGTTCCAGATTCTGTTGGTGGACGTTTCTCAGTCTTGACAGCTGTAGGTCTTTTGCCTATCGCTGCATCAGGTGCTGATATTACAGCGCTTATGGAAGGTGCTAATGCAGCACGTAAAGAATATACAGCTACAGATGTGCGCGAAAATGATGCTTATGCCTATGCTGCTCTCCGTAACATTCTTTACCGTAAAGGTAAACTGTCAGAAATCTTGATTAACTACGAGCCATCATTACAATATTTCTCAGAATGGTGGAAACAATTGGCAGGTGAATCTGAAGGGAAGGACCAAAAAGGTATTTATCCAACATCTGCAAACTTCTCAACAGATTTGCACTCTTTAGGACAATTTATCCAAGAAGGTACACGTTCTGTATTTGAAACAGCAATCCGTGTAGAAAAACCACGTAAAAACATCACTATTCCTGAACTTGAAGCTGATCTTGATGGACTTGGTTACTTGCAAGGTAAAGATGTTGACTTCGTTAACAAAAAAGCAGCTGACGGTGTCTTACTTGCCCACACAGATGGTGATGTGCCAAATATGATCGTGACATTGCCAGAGCAAGATGAATTTACTTTGGGTTACACTATCTACTTCTTCGAGCTTGCAATCGCAATCTCTGGTTACTTGAACGGTATCAACCCATTTGACCAACCAGGTGTTGAAGCTTACAAACGTAACATGTTTGCTCTTCTTGGTAAACCAGGATTTGAAGAATTAAGTGCAGAACTTAATGCTCGTCTTTAATAATAAAAACATTTAAAAAAAGTCATGATTCTTTGAGTCATGGCTTTTTTGTGCTCTTGGGTGATGGGCGATCAGTGTGCTATAATATAGAAATGAGAGTTGTAGCAGGAAACTATGGTGGTAGACCACTCAAAACATTAGCAGGAAAAACAACACGCCCAACGACAGATAAAGTAAAGGGTGCTATTTTTAATATGATTGGTCCTTATTTTGATGGGGGACGTGTCTTGGATTTGTTTTCAGGTTCAGGGTCTTTGGCTATTGAAGCCGTTTCACGTGGGATGGATAGTGCCGTGATGGTGGAGAAAGATCGATCTGCTCAAATGGTTATTCTTGAAAATATCAAGATGACAAAAGAAAGTGAAAAATTTCAACTTTTAAAAATGCCCGCAGAAAGAGCATTGACCAATATTACGGGGCAGTTTGATCTTGTTTTGCTAGATCCTCCTTATGCGAAAGAAACAATCGTTGCTAATCTAGAAAAAATGCAAGAAAAGAATCTGCTGGCAGAAGAAGCCATAATTGTTTGTGAGACAGATAAAGAAGTAGAGCTTCCTGAAGCGATTGGGCAGTTATCAATCTCTAAAGAAAAAATGTATGGAATTTCAAAGGTTACAATCTATGAAAAATAAAATTGGCTTATTTACAGGCACTTTTGACCCCGTGACAAAGGGCCATTTAGATATTATCCAACGCGCGAGTTTACTGTTTGATAAACTTTATATTGGTATTTTTAAGAACGAGACTAAAAGTCCGCTTTTCAGTCTTGAAGAACGTGTATTGCTGATTGAAGAAGCTGTCGCAGACCTACACTTGGATAATGTCGAAGTGATTGCACACAATAACGACCTGACAGTAAAGGTTGCTGACAAGCTGGAAGTCACGGCCCTTGTTCGTTCCGTACGTAATGCTACAGATTTAGAATATGAAAAAAATATGATTTATTTCAATCGCGAAATGACAGGAATAGAAACTATTTTACTGGCAGCAAGGCCTGAGCTGGAAAATATCAGTTCAACCCGGATGCGTGAGTTATATCATTTTGGGCAAGACCTTAGCCAATGGCTCCCTCAAAATGTTATTGAAGCACTGAATAAGAAGAAATCAAATGAAGACTGAAAAAATAAAAAATAAAAGAAAATTCAAGCTTATTTTATCGATAGGGCTACCGCTTATCCTTGTGGTAGGCCTATTCTTTCCTTTGCCTTATTATATTGAGCAACCGGGTGGAGCGATACCCGTGAATCAAATGGTAAATGTAGCAGGAAAAAAAGATGAGCATAAGGGAAATTTCTATCTGACTACAGTGGAAATGGTGCGAGGTTCTGCCGCAAGTATACTTTATTCTAAGTTCGACCCTTTTGCGGATGTGCTAAGCAGTAAGGAAATGACTGGTGGTTTGACGAACCAGCAATTTGACCTAGTTAATCAGTTTTACATGCAAACGGCACAGAACACAGCAGTTTATCAAGCTTTTAAACTGGCTGGTAAACCTTATGAAATGGAATATCAAGGTGTGTATGTTCTTAATATAAGTGAAGATTCGACTTTTAAAAATGAACTACAACTTTCCGATACGGTGACCGAAATTAATGGTAAAACATTTAAGTCTTCTGCAGAGATGATAAAGTATGTCTCTCAACAAAAAGTGGGTGACAGTGTAACTATCAAGTATACACGGATAGATGGAAGTCGCCATGAATCAATAGGGAAATATATTAAGTTAAGCAATGGTAAGACTAGTATTGGTATTGGCCTAGTTGATCATACACAAGTCGTAACTGACCCGAAAGTGAAAATTGATGCTGGAGCTATTGGTGGACCTAGCGCTGGCATGATGTTCACTCTAGAAATATATGGGCAACTTACAGGAAAGGACTTGCGTCAAGGACGAGAAGTAGCTGGAACTGGCACAATAAATGAAGATGGAAGTATAGGACAAATTGGAGGGGTAGACAAAAAAGTCACAACTGCCAGTAAAGAAGGTGCTAAAATCTTTCTCTGCCCAGATGAAACAGAAGAGCAAAGCAAGGCCTCAGGAACCAGTAACAACTATACTGATGCCTTGGCAGCAGCGAAAAAGTTAAAAACTGACATGAAAATCGTTCCTGTAAAAACGATTCAAGAAGCTCTGGATTATCTTGAAAAATAAAAAAGCTGTTATTCACAGCTTTTTTTATTTGTTTAATATTGATCTCTTAAGAGTGTTTTAATTTCGGCAATACTTGGCTGACGTGGATTTCCTGGTGTACATTGATCATCATAAACGAGGTTTGATAATTTATCTAATTCACGTTCCAAATGGTCTTTATCTACTCCATTGCCTGAGAGTGTTACATCAATGTCAATGCTGTCGGTCAACTTCTTAATCTCCATGATAAGTTTATCAACAAGTTCGGCATCATTTTGACCAGTCAATCCGATATAACGAGCAATTTCGGCATAGTCTTCTTGAGCACGATAAATTTCATAACGTGGGTAAGGCGTACGTTTCACATTGCCAGTAACTGCATTGAACTTAATCACGTGAGGCATAGCGATAGCAATAGCTAATCCGTGTGGTAATTCAAACTCTCCACCAACTTTATGGGCTAATGAGTGGTTGATTCCGAGGAAAGCATTGGCGAAAGCCATACCAGCTAGTGTTGCAGCATTATGCATATTGGCACGAGCGACCTGACCTTCTTTAGAAGGTTTTGAAGGATCGTATTGGTAAGAAGTTGTTAAGTTGTCAAAGATGAGTTTGATTGCGCGAAGTGACAATGGTTTAGTATAGTCAGAGGCCATTACAGAGACATATGATTCAAGCGCATGGCTGAGAGCATCAATACCTGACCAAGCGACTGTACGTTTTGGAACAGTCATAACAAACTCAGGATCCACGATAGCTACTTGAGGTGTTAATTGATAATCAGCTAAAGGATACTTCACGTGTGTCTCATCATCAGTAATAACAGCAAATGGTGTAACTTCTGATCCTGTACCAGAAGTGGTTGGGATACAGACTAACTGTGTTTGCTCTTGGTGAGGGAATTTGACAATACGCTTACGGATGTCGATGAATTTTTGGGCCAACTGCTCAAAGAGAGCTTTTAGGGCCACGTCATCATTAAGATCAACCTCGCCGCGTACAGAATATTCATAAATCAAGCGACCAATTTTAGCAGCATCAAGTGGAGAACCACCACCAAGGGCGATGACAGTATCTGGCTTGAAATCATTCATTTGGCGTGCGATTTCGATAGCTTGTGAGAGTGTTGGGTCGGGTTTTACAGAGCCATAGATAGCTGTCTGAACCTGTGTTTCACGTACGGCTAACTGTTCAAGCATGTGGTCAACAAAGCCAAATTGTAGCATGCCGTGGTCGGTTACGACAAAGGCGCGTTTCACATCAGGCATTTCTTGTAGATAAGAAATTGAGTTGTTTTCGTAGTAGATTTCTTTTGGCAGACGAACCCATTGTGGGCGATTACGACGACGTGCCACTGTTTTAATATTCAATAGATCATATGTACTCAAGTTGTGTGAGATTGAATTTTTACCCCATGAACCAGTTCCTAGCGTCAAAGATGGACGCATTGCATCAGTATAAATATCACCAACTCCCCCGATAGAGTCAGGTTGGTTGACCAAGATACGCGCTGCACCGATAGCATCCGCATATTCTTTGACGAATGGGTCGTCTTGTGCACCGATTTGGATCGCTGCATTGTGGCCTGCCCCTTGGTATGCTAAGAGCTTTTGGACAATTTCCTTACCATTCTCACGTGATGTAGATTTGTATAAGGAAAGAAGTGGACTAAGTTTTTCAGAAGATAAAGCTTCTCCAATGTTTTCTTGGTCAAGTTCAAAGAGAAGGACATCTTTACCCTCAGGTACTTTTACACCGGCTTGCTCAGCAATCCAAGGTCCTGGACGTCCTGCAACAGGTCCGGTTACTCCGAAACCTTCCCCTGCACGTTCAACAAAGACAAATTTTTCGATTGCTTCATAATCTTCCTTCGGTACTTTATAAGCCCCATGTTCTTGGAGTTTTTCAAGGAACTCATCGTAAATTTCTTCTGCAATGACAGCTGAATTTTCGGTTGCACAAATCATACCGTTATCAAAACGCTTAGAAAGAAGAAGGTCTTCAACAGCACGGTCAACATTGGCTGTAGCATCTACAAAGACTGCACCATTACCTGCACCAACACCTAAGGATGGATTACCAGATTTGAGGGCTGCATTTACCATACCCGGGCCACCAGTAGCTAAGATTGAAGCAATCCCCGTATTTTGAATAAGTGCTGTTGTATTATAAAGGCTAGGATCTTCAACCCATTGGATAAAGTTTTCTGGCGCTCCAGCTTTCAAGGCTGCTTCATAAACGATTCGTGCGGCATGTGAAGAGCATCTTTGGGCTTGAGGATGGAAGGCAAAAACGATAGCATTACGTGTTTTTGCTGATAATAGTGATTTGAAAATCGTTGTTGAGGTAGGGTTAGTTGTTGGCACAATACCGGCCAGAACACCTAGTGGGGCTGCAATCTCAACAGAGCCGGCAACTTTGTTTTCACTGATTACTCCGACAGTTTTATCATTTTTGATTGAATTATAAACGGATTCTGAAGCGAAACGGTTTTTAGTATCTTTATCTTCCACGATACCACGCCCTGTTTCATTATGAGCCTCGTGAGCCAGTTCGAGTGAATGTTCACTTGCGGCTAAAGCCATGGCAGCAACGATTTTGTCTACTTGAACTTGAGTGTAGCCTTCAAACTGCAAAGCGGCTTGATGGGCTTTTTTGACTAGACTATCTGTATAGGCTTCAGCTTTGGCTACTAACTCCATTTTATCAGCAGCTGTCAATTCTTTTTTGGTAGTGGTTTTATTGCTTGACATATATTAAATTTCTCCTTTGTGAAATTTATCACGTTATTATTTTAACAAAGTTTGTAAGTGCTGTCAAATAATATTGTGTAATTTAGCACAATATTATTCTTGATAAGATACTCCTCGCATTTTAATGCTAAAAAAACCGCCTTATTTGGCGGTTTTTTTAGAGTGTTGGTAAAATGCAAGTGCCCTCTGGGCTATAAAAGTCTTTTTGTTTAAGTGTAAGTAACCCTGTTTTCCTGTCTCGACGGAAAAGGCTAATGTTATCACTGTCTTGATGTGCTACGATAATGAAATCCTCTGTACTATTAAAATTAAAATCACGAGGCGTTTTGCCTTCGGTTTTTACGATATTTTCTAAAGTTATTTTTGTTCCTAATGGGCTGACACTGTAAATAGCTATTGAATTATCGCCTCGGTTGGAAGCATAAAGGAATTCTCCGTCGGAGGAGAGGCGAATCGCAGCTGCACTTTTTACACCATCATAATTAGCTGGAAGGGTACTGATAGTTTCTAAAGCTGCAAAGCGTCCTTTTTCTTCATTATAACTGAGAACAGTAACTGTTGAAGAAAACTCACCGATAGCGTAGGCTATTTTACCGTTAGGATGGAAAGTGAGGTGACGCACCCCTGTACCTGCTGGCATACGATACAAAGTAACAATAGAAAGCTTACCGTCTTCTCCGACCACATCATAAACAGTAATTTCATCTGTCCCAAGATCACACGTTACAAGACGACCATCTGGTGTAAGATCCGCATAATGTACATGTGGACGTTCTTGACCCGGATGAACTTTCGATCCTTCACCCTCATGTTTTACTGTATCAGTCAAAACCAATGAGCCATCTTTTTGAATTTTATAGACACGAATTTCACCCAAATGATAGTTTGCGCCATAAACAAAGCCACGTTTATCATCAACAGCTACATAACAAAGTGGAGCACCAGCGCCGGTAACATAATTTAAGAGCTCTGCTTTCCCTCTTTTATAAGATAAAGAAGCAATACCTCCGCCATGCTCATCCGCAGCACAGGTATAAAGGTGCTGTTTCTTTTTATCTAAAGCGAGATATGTTGCATTTTGAACAGTAGCAACCTCTGTTAAATTAGAAAGTTCTTCCTTTGCAATGTCTAAATCAAAACTGTAAATCCCCTTTGATTCACGCTTAGTGTATCCACCAACCAGAATTTTTTCGCGCATAGTTTGGCTCCTTTTACATTTAATATTCGTATAATTATTTTATCATAAATGAGCGTTTTCAGGAAACTAAATCTCTCACATTTTATAATACCGAGAGTGTCTCTCCAGAGATAAGAAGGTTACTTGCAATACAGCTTAACTTAGTGTATAATAGTAGTGTTGTCGCTTGGCAACAATTTCACATTTTGGCTTGACAGTGTCGTAGTGCACATGTGTAGCGGCATTGGCTGATGGTCAAAAGAGGAAAAACTATTTTAAAAGGAGACATTAATATGTCAGTTATTTCAATGAAACAACTTCTTGAAGCTGGTGTTCACTTCGGTCACCAAACTCGTCGTTGGAACCCAAAAATGAAACCATTCATCTTCACAGAACGTAATGGTATCCACGTTATCGACCTTCAAAAAACAGTTAAACTTGTTGACGATGCTTACAACTATGTACGTAACGCTTCAACTGAAGGTGCAGTAGTACTCTTTGTTGGTACTAAAAAACAAGCTTCAGAAGCTGTTAAAGAAGAAGCCCTCCGTGCTGGTCAATACTACGTAAACCACCGTTGGCTTGGTGGTATGCTCACTAACTGGAACACTATCCAAAAACGTGTTGCACGCCTTAAATCAATCAACAAAATGGAAGAAGACGGAACTTTCGAAGTTTTACCTAAGAAAGAAGTTGTTCTTTTGAATAAAGAACGCGAACGTCTTGAAAAATTCATCGGTGGTATCGCTGATATGCCTCGCATCCCAGATGTGATGTACGTTGTTGACCCACACAATGAACAAATCGCTATCCAAGAAGCACAAAAATTGGGAATCCCAGTTGTAGCTATGGTTGATACAAACGCGGATCCAGATCCAATCGACGTTATTATCCCAGCTAACGATGATGCTATCCGTGCAGTTAAATTGATTACTGCTAAAATGGCTGACGCTATCATCGAAGGTCGTCAAGGTGAAGATTCAGTAGAAGAAGAACTTGCAGTTAAAGATACTGCTGCTTCAGAAGAATCACTTGAAGAACTTGCTGAAATCGTTGAAGGCAAATAATTTGTAATGAATAATACAGGCGAGGCCCTACGCCTCCCTGTTTTTTTATAAAATATAATAATAGGAGAACTATACAATGGCAGTAACAGCAGCTCAAGTTAAAGAATTGCGTGAAAAAACTGGTGCAGGTATCATGGATGCTAAACGCGCACTTGTTGAAACTGATGGAAATATGGAAGCAGCAGCTGAGCTTCTTCGTGAAAAAGGTATTGCTAAAGCTGAGAAGAAAGCTGACCGTATTGCCGCTGAAGGTTTGACAGGTATCGCCGTAAATGGTAATACTGCAGCACTTATCGAATTGAACTCAGAAACAGACTTTGTTGCTAAAAATGAACAGTTTGTTGCTATCGTTAAAGAAACAGCTGAACTTATCGCAGAGAAAAAACCTGCAACAAATGAAGAAGCTTTGGCTTTGACAACTGCAGAAGGTATCAGTCTTGAAGACTCATATACTCAAGCTACAGCTACTATCGGTGAAAAAATTTCATTCCGTCGTTTCCAACTTATCGAAAAAACAGACGAACAAACTTTTGGTGTTTATCAACATAACCAAGGGCGTATTGGTGTAGTTACAGTTATCGAAGGTGGAGACGCTGAGCTTGCTAAATCTGTTGCAATGCACATTGCTGCTATGAATCCAACAGTTCTTTCATACAAAGACTTGGATGCTGAGTTTGTTCATGATGAATTAGCTAAAATGAACCACACTATTGATGAAGACAATGAAAGCCGCAAATTGGTTAACAAACCAATGCTTCCACATCTTGCATATGGTTCACGCAGCCAATTAACAGAAGAAGTTCTTGCTAATGCTGAAGCTGAAATGAAAGAAGAACTCTTGGCTGAAGGTAAACCTGAAGCTATCTTGGGTAAAATCATTCCAGGTAAGGTTGCTAAATTTATCATTGACAATACTAAAGTCGACCAAGCGTACACACTTCTTGGACAACTTTACGTAATGGATGACAGCAAAACAGTTGAAGCTTTCCTTGAAACTAAAGGGGCTAAAGTAGTTGCTTTCACACGCTATGAAGTTGGTGAAGGTATCGAAAAAGCTGAAAATAATTTTGCAGCTGAAGTTGCAGAAGCAGCAGGTCTTGCTTAATTTAAAAATAAAGAAAAAGCAGTTCAAAAGAACTGCTTTTTTCTTTGGAATTCATCCTTGTTTTTGGAAGAGTTTTCTAAAGGAATAGCTGTAATATTTTAGGCATTCTAAAAAATGTAGAAAAGTGATGTAAAATCAAATATAATGTGCTATAATAAAGAGTGAAACTTTGTATTTAAAAATAAGTTTAAATAAAAAGATAAAATTACCTAAAGTTTTGGAGAGAAGATGTCAAGTACAATAATTATTCTTTTGGGCGTTCTCATAGTCATTGTCGTTGGATTCTATGTTTTTTCAATGGTAATGCGTAAGAAAACAGAAAATCGTATTCTTGAGTTGGAAGAACGCAAGGAGCTGCTTTTTGATTTGCCAGTGCAAGAGGAATTAGATGCTGTCAAGAAAATGCATTTGGTTGGCCAATCGCAAACAATTTTTCGCGAGTGGAACCAAAAATGGATTGACTTGTCATCAGATTCTTTTGCTGACTTAGAAAACCATATTTTTGAAGCCGAGCAATTGAACGACTCCTTCCATTTTTTCCGTGCCCGTGAATCTGCAGACGACAGTGAAGCACAAATCGAGGTTATGGAATCAGAAGTTGAAGCTATTCGTGCAGGTGTTGCTGAATTAGTGGAACAAGAAAAACGTAATTCAACAAAGATTCAAGAATCCCTTGACTTATACGAAACACTGCGTGATGAGATTACTGACAATCAAGAAATCTATGGAACAGTTATCGATGAGATCAATCGTAATCTGGCAAATATTGAAACAGAATTTTCACAATTTGTAACCCTTAACTCAACCGGCGATCCAATAGAAGCGGCGGAAGTGTTAGAAACAGCCGAAGAGCATACTATTGCTTTGCGTGCGATCACTGAACAAATTCCAGATCTTTTAGTGGTTGTAGATAAAGAATTGCCTAAACAAATTGAAGAGTTAGAAGAAACAATCAAGAAGTTTGAAGATGAAGATTATGTTCTTCCTGCTAGCGTGGATCTTGAAAGTGAAATGGCAAGTGTTCATAAAGATCTAGAAGAAGCCAAAACACTACTTGATAGCTTTGAGCTTGAAGCAACTGAAGCACGTATTACATCAATCAATGACCGCATCAACAGTGTTTACGATATCTTTGAACGCGAGTATAAGGCACGCCGTAGTGTTGAAAAACGTGTGAATATTCTACGAAGCTATATTGAGCACACACGTGCCAACAACAAAAATCTTTTGTTGGAAATTGATCATACCATGCAATCTTACCTGCTTTCAGATAACGAAAAGGCAGCGGTACGAAGCTATTCCGAACATCTTGATATCCTTGAAAGAGAAGTTGACAGTGTACTTGAAGCTGTCACTGAAAAACAAAAACCTTATTCAGCTTTAGGTGGCAATGTAAATTCTATCGTTGATGCTTTGGAAGACATTGAAAAAAACCAAATCAGCATTAGTGAAGGTCTTGTTAACTTACGTGAACAAGAAAAAGTTGCGCAAGAAACTGCGGATCGTTTTGATTCAGAATTACGTATTATTAAGCGCTATGTTGAAAAACGTAATCTACCTGGTTTGCCAAAGGATTATTTGGATCTTTTCTTTGCTACGAGCGAACGCTTAGAAGCACTTTTCAAAGAGTTGGGTAAAGTACGAATCAATATTGATGTAGTGAATCATCAGTTAGATACTTCCACTCATGATATGGAAGCTCTGAAAGATGCGACAGATGACTTAGTCGATCATGCCGTTCTTGCAGAACAATTAATGCAATATGCTAATCGCTATAAAGCAAGTGACGAGCGTATAGCAGGAGCTATAGCACGTAGCTTACAACTCTTTGATCGTGCACGTAACTACGATGGTGCTTTCAATGAAATTTCTAATGCTCTAGAGATGGTTGAACCTGGTGCAGCTGAACGTATTGCTAACGTTTATAATAATCATAAAGAAAAACCAGATTATCGTTAAAAACAGCAAAAAGCGTAAGTATCAACTTATGCTTTTTATTTTTTCTCTTTTTTGTGAGGCTTTGTTTTTATTTGTTATTTAACTCGTGTCTTTTTCTAACACGTGAATGCACACGCATGCTGCAACAGGATGATTAAGGGGTATACATAGTGAGCCAATGAGGGGGGCCAGAGTGGGAGAATGCCCACCTTCTACAAGAGACACTTGCTAAAAGTGTAACGAGCATACCAGCTTTTCTTCACAGCTTATCTTAACATTGAAGGGGATTTTATGTATAATGTATCTGAAGAAGCCTTTTTTCATTTCTGAAGTTTTTTAGAAACATTCGTTTGGGATCTCAAAAGTGGTGAGTTCCTGATAGGAAGTCAAAAAACAGAAATAAAAGTACGAAGTGAGAAGAGATGAAAAAATATAGAAGCTTATGAAAGAACAGAGGAGAATAAAAGCACGATTTGTGTTAAAATAGCCCTATGACTGAAACTGAAAATATTATGGAAGAATTGCACTGTATTGGCTGCGGTGCTTTGATACAAACTGAAGATAAAAATGCTCTCGGCTTTCTGCCAGCAGGAGCTCTTGCCAAAAGAGGGGAAGACGACGCACTCTACTGTCAGCGTTGCTTCCGCTTGCGTCATTATAATGAGATTGCCGATGTCAGTTTGACAGACGATGATTTTTTGCGCCTTCTAAGTGAGATTGGAGAACATGATGCACTTATCGTGAATGTTGTTGATATCTTTGACTTTAATGGGTCTTTGATTCCGAGCTTGCATCGTTTTACAGGGAATAATGATTTGCTCTTGGTGGCCAATAAAAAAGATATACTACCTCACTCGTTAAAAGTTGGGAAGATGACTGCTTGGTTAAAAGAACAGGCCAAAAAAGCCGGCCTCCGTCCACTGGATGTACTCGTAACTTCAGCAAAAAACCAAGAAGATGTACGAGAACTCATGGAAAAAATTGAGAGAAGACGTAAAGGTCGTGATGTGTATGTGGTTGGTGTAACGAATGTGGGTAAATCAACTTTGATTAATGCGATCATCAAACTTGTTACAGGTGATGATAATGTGATTACGACAAGTCGTTTTCCAGGTACAACCTTGGATAAAATTGAGATACCATTAGACGATGATAGCCTTTTGATTGACACACCAGGAATTATTCATCGGGGGCAAATGGCTCACTACCTTGAGGCCAAAGATCTTAAGCTTGTTTCTCCTAAAAAGGAAATTAAACCGAAGACTTATCAGCTGAATGCTGGACAAACACTCTTTTTAGGAGGTTTAGCGCGCTTTGATTATATTAAAGGCGAAAAACAAGGGCTTACTGTTTTTTGTGATAATGAATTAAATATTCATCGTACAAAACTAGAAGGGGCTACTGAATTTTATGAAAAGCATGTAGGCAGTTTACTTGTGCCGCCAGGTGCCAAAGATCTTGCAGCTTTTCCAAAACTCATTCGTAAAGAGTTCTCTGTAAAAGAAAAATCAGACATTGTCTTCTCAGGACTAGGTTGGATTCGTGTAGCAGAGCGTGGTGTTGTTGCTGCATGGGTACCAGAAGGTGTCGATGTTGTTTTACGTAAGGCATTGGTATAAAAATGATAAATTTAGAAGAAAAACAAGAGCGTGTTTTACTCGCTGGCGTTGAAACCTTTGAAAACAGCGAGAATTTTGAGAGCTCCATGCTTGAGCTTGCCGAATTAACAAAAACGGCAGGAGGTCTTGTAGTTGACGCTTTTACCCAAAAGCGCGATAAATACGACAGCAGATTCTTGATTGGTACTGGTAAACTTGAGCAGATGCGTTGGGCAATTGAGGTCGGAGAAATAGACACTGTTATTTTCAATGATCGTTTGACTCCTCGACAAAATATCAATCTTGAAGAAGCTTTAGGCATTAAGGTTATTGACCGAATGCAATTAATTTTAGATATATTTGCTTTACGAGCACGTTCACATGAAGGGATGCTTCAAGTAGAGCAAGCCCAACTTAGCTATTTGCTGCCGCGTTTAGTCGGCCAAGGAATTATGCTGAGCCGCCAAGGTGGTGGAATTGGGTCCAAAGGGCCTGGGGAAAGCAAACTTGAAACAGACCGACGTTATATTCGTACGCGTATAGAGAATATCGAAAAACAACTCAAAAAAGTTGAAAAAACGCGCGAAACCATTCGGAAAAAACGTAATGAAAGCTCAATATTTAAAGTAGGACTCATTGGTTATACGAATGCAGGTAAATCAAGTATCATGAATGCTCTGACTGACAAAACACAGTACGAGAAAGATGAACTTTTTGCTACACTTGATGCAACGACAAAACTTGTTAAGATAAAAGAAGATTTTACTGTTAGTTTAACGGATACTGTCGGCTTTATACAAGATCTTCCTACAGAGTTAATCAAGGCCTTTAAGTCAACTCTCGAAGAGTCCACGCATGTTGATTTGCTTATTCATGTCATTGATGCCAGCAATCCACATCATGAAGTCCATGAGAAAACTGTTCAAAAATTAATGGAAGAGATGAATATTCAGGGTATACCTGTCTTGAATGTTTATAATAAAATGGATAAGGCTCAAGACTTTGTACCAACTTTGGCACCAGCTGTGCAACTTTCTATAAAATCAGAAGAAGGTGTGCAGTGGTTACGTACGGCTATTCTAGAAAAATTGCATGAACTTTTTGTTGATTTTGAATTGGAATTGCCTTATGCAATGGCTTATAAACTGCCTGAGTTGAAAAAAATAGCTATGGTCAATGATGTTGTTGAAGGCGAAACAGCTTACAAGGTTAGAGGGCTTATCGCTCCTAATATGACTTGGAAGCTTGATAATTATTAGAAAAGAGAAATAAAATGGAATTAACTGGAAAACAAAAGCGCTATTTGCGTAGTTTGGCTGTAAATATTCGTCCAATTGTTCAAATTGGTAAGTCAGGTTTGACTAATGAAATATTGACAAGCATTCGTCATGCTGCTGATGCGCGTGAATTAATCAAGGTCAACATCTTACAAAACTCTGATGAAACTGCTAAAGATGTTGCATCAATGATTGATGAAATGGGCCTTACTGTGGTGCAGATTATTGGGCGTAATGTTGTTGTTTTTAAGGTCAGTGACCGCAAAGAAAATCGTAAAATTTCAGAAGATGTAAAAAAGGTATAAAATATGTCGCTTGAACTTCTAACACCTTTTACTAAGGTGAATCTACAAGAGGAAAGTGCTGGTGTTCGCCGTGCTATCGGCCTTTTTTGGGGAAGCTTCAATCCTGTACACATTGCACACTTAACAATAGCTGATCAAGTGCGTCAGCAGCTTAATTTGGAAGAAGTCATCTTTCTCCCAGAGCATAACACAGATGGGCATGTAACCCGGATGCTGGAATTGGCTTTGGAGGGAAAAGAAGGCCTTAAACTTAATAAATGTCGATGCCAAGCCAAAGAGGGCATCTATGAAACGGTGAAAGCACTTAAAGCAGAGTATCCAGATACTGATTTTTACTTTATAGTTGGTGGTGATTTAATTAATAGTCTCTCTAGTTGGGAAAGTATCGACAAGCTCTTGGAGCTTGTACAACTTGTAGGAGTGCGACGCCCACGTTTTCGTGCAGGAACAAGTTATCCTATTTTATGGGTAGATGTTCCTGGTATGGATATATCGGGAAATATGATACGTGAACAGTTTAGTCGTGGAATCGTACCTAATTTTTTGCTGGCGCCAAAAGTGTTGGATTACATCAAAAAGGAGGGGCTGTATGTTTGAGTTTTACCCAGAAGTAGAATTGTCACGTGAGAGCCTGCTGGATAAAATAAAAGAACAGATGTCTGAAAAGCGTTTCCGACATATACTCGGTGTCGAAAAAGCGGCCATTTTTCTTGCTAAAAAATATGGTGTAGACCCTCATAAAGCGAGTCTTTCTGCTCTTTTACATGATTATGCAAAAGAAGTACCTGATCACGTTTTTTTAGAGCTGATTGATAAGTATGAGTTAGATGAAGACTTAAAAAACTGGGGCAATAATATCTGGCATGGGCGTGTAGGAATCTATAAGCTCCAAGAAGATTTAGGCTTGCGGGACCCGGAAATTTTACATGCTATCGAAGTCCACACTGTAGGCAGTGCAGAGATGTCCGCATTAGCTAAAGTTCTCTATGTAGCTGACTATATTGAAGAAGGTAGGGATTTTCCAGGTGTCATTGAAGCGAGAGCTATCGCGAATTGTTCACTTGATATGGCAGTAGCATTTGAAACCATGCGACTCATTGATTATTTAGCAGAACTCCGGGTAAAAATTTACCCTCAAAGTATTGAAACATACAATGCTTTTGTAAAATATTTAAAAAATTAATAAATAGAAAATAGGAATATTAATGAATTCAAAACAATTACTCGAAACAGTTGTAAAAGCAGCCGATGATAAAAAAGCCTTGGATATTGTAGCACTTGACGTAGCTGCTGTTTCAGGTGTAGCCGATTATTTTGTGGTGCTTGAAGCCATGAACATGCGTCAAATCGATGCAATTGTTGATAATGTTGCAGAAGAAGCCGAAAAACTTGGTGTTCAAGCTGCTGGACATATTGAAGGCGATGCGCGTACAGGTTGGGTTCTTGTTGACCTTGGTGATGTAATCGTCAATGTTTTTGATCACGATTCACGCTTACGTTTTAATTTAGAAAAACTTTGGTCAGATGCGCCGCTTGTTGATGTAAATGAATGGGTTTCTGAATAAATGACAGCTTCTTATGAAGAATTTGCCCGAGTTTATGACTCGGTCATGGATGAAGACCTGTATGAAGCATGGTTTGATTTTAGTCAGCGACATTTTTCGAAGAATACTGAAAAGCTTATGGAACTTGCTTGTGGTACAGGGATTTTGTCCGTGAGATTTAGTCAGGCCGGGTATGATGTAACTGGTGTTGACTTATCAGAGGAAATGCTAACAATTGCCGATCAACGCGCGCGACAAGCTGGAGAACAGATTACCTTTGCGGCTGGAGACATGCGAGAACTTGCCTCAAAAGCAGCCTTTGACGCTGTAACTTGTTATTCTGATTCCCTATGCTATATGTCGGACCCTTCAGAGGTTAAGCGTGTATTTGATGGCGTGTATGGTGCTTTGAAAGATAAGGGAACTTTTATCTTCGATGTGCACTCCACTTTTCAAATCAATGAGGTTTTTCCGGGCTACTCTTATCATGAAAATGAAGAAGATTTTGCTTTTCTCTGGGATTCTTTTGAAGGGGATGATTTGCACTCAATTGTTCATGAGTTAACTTTTTTTGTAAAGGATGCTGATGGAAAATTCGTGCGTAAAGATGAGGTACATCAAGAAAGAACGTATCCAATAGCTGAATATTTGAAATTACTTCACAAATTTTCAAAAGTTGAAGTATATGCTGACTTTCAAGATGAAAAACCTGATGATGAAAGCTTACGTTGGTTCTTTGTATGCAAAAAATAATAGGAATTATTGCTGAGTTCAATCCTTTCCATAATGGACATAAATATTTGTTAGATCAGGCAGGCGAAGGTATTAAAATCGTTGCCATGTCTGGGAATTTTATGCAAAGGGGCGAGCCAGCTCTTTTTGATAAGTGGACGAGAGCAGAAATGGCTCTAAGAAATGGAGCCGATATCGTTGTTGAGCTTCCGGTGATGGGAGCTGTACAATCTGCAGACTTTTTTGCAAAATCGGCAATAGCGATTCTTAGTGAGATGAATGTAGATGAAGTCGTCTTTGGATCTGAAACCACAATTGACTATCAAAAAATTGTTGAATTATATCAAAAACAGGCGGATGAGATGGATGACTTTGTTAAAAGTTTACCCGATAAACTCAGCTACCCTGAAAAAACGCAGCTGATGTGGCAGAAATTTTCCGGTTTAAATTTTGATGGTAATACTCCTAATCATGTGTTGGCTTTAGCTTACGCTAAAGCTAGTGCGGGGAAAGACATTCAACTTCGAGCGATTCGACGCAGCAATGATTTTCACTCTCAAAGTTTAAATGGTGATATAGCTTCTGCAACAGCTATCCGTGCCAATATTGGACGTGAAGATATTCGGAAATTTATTCCTGAAAATTCACATATGCTTTATCAAAATCCACGGGTTTCGTGGGAGGACTATTTTCATTTATTGCGCTACAAAATAATTTCAAGTAGTCTAGACTCCATCTTCCAAATGAATAAAGAATTAGAGAGTCGGATAAGAAATGCCATCAACAAAGTAGCATCCTTTGATGAGCTAGTAGAAGCCGTTCATACAAAACGCTACACAAGAGCAAGAGTGCGAAGACTCTTAACCTATGTGTTGTTAGATATCCCTCGGGAGTTTCAATTGCCTGAAAAAATTCATGTATTAGGCTTTACGAAAGAGGGACAGAATCATCTGGCATCAGTTAAGGATAAACTTGTAACACGCATAGGTAAAGAATCATGGGATTTACTCACGCAGAGATCTGACGATATTTATCAAATGGGTAATAGTGATTTAAAAGAACAGAACCATGGGCGCAAACCCTTGATTTTGTGATATAATATTTAAGAATAAATTGAAAATAGGAGGTGTCCCATGGGACGCAAATGGGCCAATATTGCCGCTAAAAAATCAGCAAAAGACGGAGCAACATCAAAAGTTTATGCAAAATTTGGTGTCGAAATATATGTAGCCGCAAAACAAGGAGAGCCAGATCCAGAATCAAATACTGCTCTTAAATTTGTTATTGAACGTGCTAAACAAGCACAAGTACCAAAACATGTTATCGATAAAGCGATTGATAAAGCTAAAGGTGGAGCAGAAGAAGCTTTTGTATCAGGACGTTATGAAGGATTTGGGCCAAACGGTTCAATGATTATCTGTGAAACCCTGACATCTAACGTGAACCGCACCATCTCAAATATCCGTACCATTTTCCATAAAAATGGTGGAAATATTGGTGCTGAAGGTTCAGTGGGCTATATGTTTGATAATACAGGTGTTATCGTTTTTGCAGGAGACGATGCAGATGAGATTTTCGAATATCTGATGGAAGAAGAAATCGATGTGCGTGATGTTTCAGCTGAAGAAGGTCAAATTGTAGTATATACAGAGCCTACTGACTTGCATAAAGCTATCGCAGCTCTTAAGGCAAAAGGAATTACTGAATTTACAACAACTGAACTTGAATTAATCGCTCAAAATGAAATTGAGCTTTCAGGAGAAGACTTAGAAATCTTTGAAGGACTCGTTGATGCGTTAGAAGACGACGACGATGTGCAAAAAGTTTATCATAATGTTGATATGTAAACGAAAAAGCTGACGAATTCGTCAGCTTTTTTTATTTTTAAACAACGTTTGAGCAAAATTACCAGTTTATTTTAAAATAAAAAAATAGCTATAAAGCCCATGATATAAGGGTAAAACCGAACAAGATAAAATTTTTTATAGAAATTCACAGTTTATTCTTGACAGCTGGGAGGTAGTTTGATAGAATATAATAGTTGTCGCGAGAGAGCACATCTCTTGAGAGAGCGATAGACCTTTGAAAACTGAATAAAGTAGAATGACTATATGCGAGAAGGGAACTTCTTGTATACCAACTGTCAATTCAATAATGAAAGACAAAACAAAAACACAGCCAGTTCATTTGTGAACTAAAATTAAATGAGAGTTTGATCCTGGCTCAGGACGAACGCTGGCGGCGTGCCTAATACATGCAAGTCGAGCGATGATTAGAGATAGCTTGCTATCTTTATGAAGAGCGGCGAACGGGTGAGTAACGCGTGGGAAATCTGCCGAGTAGCGGGGGACAACGTTTGGAAACGAACGCTAATACCGCATAACAATGAGGATCGCATGATTCTTATTTAAAAGAAGCAAATGCTTCACTACTTGATGATCCCGCGTTGTATTAGCTAGTTGGTAGTGTAAAGGACTACCAAGGCGATGATACATAGCCGACCTGAGAGGGTGATCGGCCACACTGGGACTGAGACACGGCCCAGACTCCTACGGGAGGCAGCAGTAGGGAATCTTCGGCAATGGGGGCAACCCTGACCGAGCAACGCCGCGTGAGTGAAGAAGGTTTTCGGATCGTAAAACTCTGTTGTTAGAGAAGAACGTTAAGTAGAGTGGAAAGTTACTTAAGTGACGGTATCTAACCAGAAAGGGACGGCTAACTACGTGCCAGCAGCCGCGGTAATACGTAGGTCCCAAGCGTTGTCCGGATTTATTGGGCGTAAAGCGAGCGCAGGTGGTTTCTTAAGTCTGATGTAAAAGGCAGTGGCTCAACCATTGTGTGCATTGGAAACTGGGAGACTTGAGTGCAGGAGAGGAGAGTGGAATTCCATGTGTAGCGGTGAAATGCGTAGATATATGGAGGAACACCGGAGGCGAAAGCGGCTCTCTGGCCTGTAACTGACACTGAGGCTCGAAAGCGTGGGGAGCAAACAGGATTAGATACCCTGGTAGTCCACGCCGTAAACGATGAGTGCTAGCTGTAGGGAGCTATAAGTTCTCTGTAGCGCAGCTAACGCATTAAGCACTCCGCCTGGGGAGTACGACCGCAAGGTTGAAACTCAAAGGAATTGACGGGGGCCCGCACAAGCGGTGGAGCATGTGGTTTAATTCGAAGCAACGCGAAGAACCTTACCAGGTCTTGACATACCAGTGCTATCCTTAGAGATAAGGAGTTCCTTCGGGACACTGGATACAGGTGGTGCATGGTTGTCGTCAGCTCGTGTCGTGAGATGTTGGGTTAAGTCCCGCAACGAGCGCAACCCTTATTACTAGTTGCCATCATTAAGTTGGGCACTCTAGTGAGACTGCCGGTGATAAACCGGAGGAAGGTGGGGATGACGTCAAATCATCATGCCCCTTATGACCTGGGCTACACACGTGCTACAATGGATGGTACAACGAGTCGCCAACCCGCGAGGGTGCGCTAATCTCTTAAAACCATTCTCAGTTCGGATTGCAGGCTGCAACTCGCCTGCATGAAGTCGGAATCGCTAGTAATCGCGGATCAGCACGCCGCGGTGAATACGTTCCCGGGCCTTGTACACACCGCCCGTCACACCACGGAAGTTGGGAGTACCCAAAGTAGGTTGCCTAACCGCAAGGAGGGCGCTTCCTAAGGTAAGACCGATGACTGGGGTGAAGTCGTAACAAGGTAGCCGTATCGGAAGGTGCGGCTGGATCACCTCCTTTCTAAGGAATATAAAAAAAGATGTTGTTCTACTTTATTCAGTTTTGAGGGGTCTATAAAGACCATACAAGCAGTCTTTTGATGCAAGATAGAGAAGATTGCGTTGAGAGAAGGGGCCTTAGCTCAGCTGGGAGAGCGCCTGCTTTGCACGCAGGAGGTCAGCGGTTCGATCCCGCTAGGCTCCATAAGATACGGAAGTATCTTGTCAACGAAGACGTAAAAATAGGAATTGATCATTGAAAACTAAATAACAATATCTTATAACGATAAATAAACCGAGAAATGTTTTAAACATTTCTGTAAAGCTGCGAATTATTTTAAATAGTTCGAAAAAACTTATACTTGTTTTAATGGCAAAGTTAATAAGGGCGCACGGTGGATGCCTTGGCATTAAGAGCCGAAGAAGGACGTGACTAACGACGATATTCTAGGGGGAGCAGTAAGTACGCATTGATCCCTAGGTCTCCGAATGGGGAAACCCACTATGTTATGCATAGTATCCGTAAGTGAATACATAGCTTACGTGAAGGTAACGCAGAGAACTGAAACATCTAAGTACCTGCAGGAAGAGAAAGTAAAAACGATTTCCTAAGTAGCGGCGAGCGAACGGGAAACAGGCCAAACCAAGAAGCTTGCTTCTTGGGGTTGTAGGACTGCAACGTGGACTTAAAGTTTATAGAAGAATTACCTGGGAAGGTAAGCCAAAGAGAGTAATAGCCTCGTATTTGAAATAGACTTTATACCTAGCAGTATCCTGAGTAGGGCTGGACACGCGAAATCCAGTTTGAATCCGGGAGGACCATCTCCCAAGCCTAAATACTCCTTAATGACCGATAGTGAACCAGTACCGTGAGGGAAAGGTGAAAAGAACCCCGGGAGGGGAGTGAAATAGCACCTGAAACCGTGTGCCTACAAGAAGTTCGAGCCCGTCAATGGGTGAGAGCGTGCCTTTTGTAGAATGAACCGGCGAGTTACGTTATGATGCGAGGTTAAGCTGAAGAGGCGGAGCCGTAGCGAAAGCGAGTCTGAATAGGGCGCTTTAGTATCATGATGTAGACCCGAAACCTAGTGACCTATCCATGAGCAGGTTGAAGGTGCGGTAAGACGCACTGGAGGACCGAACCAGGACACGTTGAAAAGTGTTTGGATGACTTGTGGATAGCGGAGAAATTCCAAACGAACTGGGAGATAGCTGGTTCTCTCCGAAATAGCTTTAGGGCTAGCGTCGCAATTTAAGTGTATTGGAGGTAGAGCACTGTTTGGATGAGGGGCCCATCTCGGGTTACCAATTTCAGATAAACTCCGAATGCTAATACACATGTGCGGCAGTCAGACTGCGAGTGCTAAGATCCGTAGTCGAAAGGGAAACAGCCCAGACCACCAGCTAAGGTCCCAAAATATATGTTAAGTGGAAAAGGATGTGGGGTTGCACAGACAACTAGGATGTTAGCTCAGAAGCAGCTATCATTCAAAGAGTGCGTAATAGCTCACTAGTCGAGTGACCCTGCGCCGAAAATGTACCGGGGCTAAACATATTACCGAAGCTGTGGATTTAATAATAATTAAATGGTAGGAGAGCGTTGTAATCAGCGATGAAGGTATACCGTGAGGGGTGCTGGAGCGATTACAAGTGAGAATGCCGGTATGAGTAGCGCAAGATAAGTGAGAATCTTATCCACCGTAAGACTAAGGTTTCCAGGGGAAGGCTCGTCCGCCCTGGGTTAGTCGGGACCTAAGGCGAGGCCGAAAGGCGTAGTCGATGGACAACAGGTTGATATTCCTGTACTAGTATTATAAGTGATGGAGGGACGCAGTAGGCTAAAGGGAGCCAGTTAATGGATTCTGGTCTAAGCAGTGAGGTGTGGAATGTGTCAAATGCATTTTCCTTTAACATTGAGCTGTGATGGGGAAGCAACTACGGTTGCGAAGCCCTTGATGTCACACTGCCAAGAAAATCTTCTAGCGTTTAATATAATACTACCCGTACCGCAAACCGACACAGGTAGTCGAGGCGAGTAGCCTCAGGTGATCGAGAGAACTCTCGTTAAGGAACTCGGCAAAATGACCCCGTAACTTCGGGAGAAGGGGTGCTGTACTATGTACAGCCGCAGTGAAAAGATCCAAGCAACTGTTTATCAAAAACACAGCTCTCTGCTAAACCGCAAGGTGATGTATAGGGGGTGACGCCTGCCCGGTGCTGGAAGGTTAAGAGGAGGGGTTAGACTTCGGTCGAAGCTCTGAATTGAAGCCCCAGTAAACGGCGGCCGTAACTATAACGGTCCTAAGGTAGCGAAATTCCTTGTCGGGTAAGTTCCGACCCGCACGAAAGGCGTAATGATTTGGATACTGTCTCAACGAGAGACTCGGTGAAATTTTAGTACCTGTGAAGATGCAGGTTACCCGCGACAGGACGGAAAGACCCCATGGAGCTTTACTGCAGATTGATATTGAGTACCTGTGAAGCATGTACAGGATAGGTAGGAGACTTTGACCTTGGGACGCTAGTTTCAAGTGAGTCGCTGTTGGGATACTACCCTTGCTTCATGGTTGCTCTAACCCACACGCATAATCGGCGTGGGAGACAGTGTCTGTCGGGCAGTTTGACTGGGGCGGTCGCCTCCTAAAGAGTAACGGAGGCGCCCAAAGGTTCCCTCAACATGGTTGGAAATCATGTGTAGAGTGTAAAGGTATAAGGGAGCTTGACTGCGAGAGCTACAACTCGAGCAGGTAGGAAACTAGGGCTTAGTGATCCGGTGGTACCGCATGGAAGGGCCATCGCTCAACGGATAAAAGCTACCCTGGGGATAACAGGCTTATCTCCCCCAAGAGTTCACATCGACGGGGAGGTTTGGCACCTCGATGTCGGCTCGTCGCATCCTGGGGCTGTAGTCGGTCCCAAGGGTTGGGCTGTTCGCCCATTAAAGCGGCACGCGAGCTGGGTTCAGAACGTCGTGAGACAGTTCGGTCCCTATCCGTCGCGGGCGTAGGAAATTTGAGAGGATCTGCCCTTAGTACGAGAGGACCGGGGTGGACTTACCGCTGGTGTACCAGTTGTTCCGCCAGGAGCACCGCTGGGTAGCTATGTAGGGAAGGGATAAGCGCTGAAAGCATCTAAGTGCGAAGCCCACCTCAAGATGAGATTTCCCATTCTTTATGAATTAAGAGCCCTGAGAGATGATCAGGTTGATAGGCTGGAAGTGGAAGTCCTGCGAGGGATGGAGCGGACCAGTACTAATAGCTCGAGGACTTTACCAAAGAATAGAACTTATGAGTTCAGCTTTACATATTTATTGTGAGATTGTTATTTAGTTTTGAGTGTTCAATACATTCAGACCATGATTTGGTATTCATTGCATAGGAGATACACCTGTTCCCATGTCGAACACAGAAGTTAAGTCCTATTACGCCGGAAGTAGTTGGGGGTTGCCCCCTGTGAGATATGGTAAATGCCAAGTGAACTAAAGAAGCTAAGGCTTCTTTTTTTTTATAGATTTGAGGTATAATAGGAGTTATGGAAAACAAGAAAAATAAATTACTGCTTATCGATGGTTCCTCGTTAGCTTTTCGAGCCTTTTTTGCTCTTTACAATCAAGTCGACCGTTTTGTGGCACCAAGTGGTTTGCATACGAATGCGATTTACGGCTTTCACCTTATGCTTAATAACTTGGTGGAAAGATTAGAACCTAACCATGTACTGATTGCCTTTGATGCTGGGAAAACTACGTTTAGAACGGAATTGTTCTCTGCTTATAAAGATGGTCGTGCACGCACACCAGATGAGTTCCGGGAACAGCTTCCTTTTATTAAAGAGCTGATCGAGAAACTTGGTTATAATCATTATGAACTAAAAAATTACGAAGCGGATGATATTATTGGTACTTTGGACAAATTGGCTGAGCTTCCAGAAGCAGGCGATTATGACGTTACCATTGTCACTGGTGATAAAGACTTAATCCAACTTGCTGATTCAAACACTACTGTTGAAATCTCTAAAAAAGGTGTAGCGGAGTTTGAAAGTTTTACCCCAGCTTATTTGATGGAGAAAACGGGCTTAACACCAGAACAATTTATTGACCTTAAAGGTTTAATGGGTGATAGTTCAGATAATTACCCGGGAGTAACCAAGGTAGGAGAAAAAACAGCTTTAAAATTGTTACAAGAGTGGGGTTCTATCGATAACCTTTATGAAAATATTGATTCACTCAAGCAAAGTAAAATGAAGGAAAATCTCATTGCTGATCGTGAGATGGCTTATTTGTCTCGTACTTTAGCAACAATTGATACAAAAGCACCTATTGAAATTGACCTTGCGGATACCCTGATAAAAGAAGCAGATGCCGCATCTCTAATTAAGTTTTATGATGAGATGGGCTTTGCTCAATTTAAAGCAAAGGTAGAAACGGCAGAAGCTGAAGAGGTTCCGATGACTTTTGAAGTTGTTGAAGATGCTTCTAATATAACCGTAGCGAAAGATGATTTCTTCTATATTGAGATTCTAAATGAAAACTACCATAAAGAAGAAATCATTGGCTTTGCTTGGGGGAATGAAGAAAAGATATTTGTTTCCAAAAATACAGATATTTTAAAAGGTTTTGCTTTCCCTGAAAATACATATGATTTTAAGAAAAATAGAGTATTACTTCAACGCTTAGGCATTGAGCTTCCGCTTGTAAAATATGACAGTATGCTAGCAAAATATCTCATCTCAACAACAGAGGACAATAAAATAGAGACAATTGGTCGTTTGTTTGCGAATCGGTTTTTGCCTACAGATGAAGAAGTGTATGGAAAAGGTACAAAACGTACAGTTCCTGAAGATGATGTGTTATATAAACATCTTGCGGGAAAAATACATATCTTAGCAGCGACCAAAGCTATAATGATTCGAAATTTGGAGGAAAATGAGCAATATCATCTTTTGACAGAGATGGAAATTCCTCTTGCGAATGTACTCGCGAAAATGGAAATAGCCGGTATTGGAGCTGAAGTAAGTACTTTAGAAGAAATTGGTCGTGAAAATGAGAAACTTCTTGCTGATTTAACGGAAAAAATTTATGAACTTGCAGGTGAGGAGTTTAATATTAATTCTCCAAAACAACTTGGTGTTATCCTCTTTGAAAAGCTCCAAATGCCACATGGTAAAAAGACGAAAACAGGTTATTCAACGGCAGCAGATATTTTAGAAAGTTTGGCACAGGAGTATGAGCTGGTAGCTAAGATACTCGAATACCGTCAAGTTTCCAAAATTCAGTCAACATATGTTCAAGGACTAATCCCTCAAATCGCAGCAGACGGGCGTATTCATACACGTTATGTTCAAGATTTGACGCAAACGGGACGATTATCTTCTGTTGAACCTAATCTGCAAAATATTCCTGTCCGCTTGGAAGCAGGGCGCTTAATCCGTAAAGCATTTGTCGCGGCTGAAGACAATATTCTCTTAAGTTCTGACTACTCACAGATCGAGCTACGTGTTTTAGCACATATGTCTAAGGATGAACACCTGATCGATGCTTTTAACCATGGGGCGGATATCCATAGTAGCACTGCTATGCGTGTTTTTGGAATAGATAAACCAGAAAATGTTACGCCAAATGATCGGCGTAATGCAAAAGCAGTAAATTTTGGAATTTCTTATGGGGAAACGGAATATGGCTTAGCTAAACGCCTAAATATTTCTAACAAAGAAGCGGGGGACATGATCCGCGCCTACTTTGAACGTTATCCCGGAGTTGCAAACTATATTGCGGAAACTAAGCGTGATGCTAAAGATAAGGGCTTCGTAAGCACGATGTTTAACCGCCGTCGTAAATTACCAGAGATTAATAACCGTAATTTTATGGTTCGACAAGGTGCGGAGCGTCAAGCCATTAATGCTCCTATTCAAGGTTCAGCAGGCGATATTCTTAAGATTGCTATGATTAATTTAGATAGTGCTTTGTCCGAAGGAAACTTCAAAGCAAGACTTTTACTCCAAGTCCACGATGAGATCATCCTTGAAGTACCTAAAGAGGAGCTCGCTGAAGTACAGGCCTTGGTAAAACAAACAATGGAGTCTGCTGTCGAATTGAATGTACCTCTTCTGGCTGATGAAAATACTGGTGCCAGCTGGTATGAAGCGAAATAAGCGGCTTAGACAGATAAAAACACCTCCCATCACTTGAGAAGTGTTTTTTATATATTAATAGTTTTGCCTTCTGACTGTGCTGATCAACCAAACGAAAAAGGCAATTATTGCTACTGTAAAGAGAAAGTGAGTGTTAAAGAAGAGAAATAAACCTCCTACAAAAAGTTTTATAAGTAAAAGGAAAATGAAGAGGGGAAGGATGAATTTGAACAGCCCTTTGAAAAATAGGTAAGTACATAAGAGGAAGAAGAACAAGAATAGCATATAAATTTTAACTCCTTAAATTTTTTATTTACTTTATTATACCTTCCAAAAAGCACAGAGAATTCAGTCTTTCGAATGATTTTTCCTATAATAAAAATAAAGTGAACTTTGAAGGAGAAATGGCAAACGGAAAATACAACAGTAATATTGTCGCAGTTTAAAAATACAACACTCGTTAAAGATTGCTGAATGAGGGTGGATATAATATAGGAAAGCTTCGGGAAATTAAAATAAGCAGAAAAATGATATAATAGTTTGTAACTAAAATAAGCTATAATCAATAAAATGATAGGATAAGCTCTCGGAAACGGGAGTTTTCCTGCTTTTTATTTGCTCGATAGCGCATACAAGAGAAGGAGAAAAATGAAAAAAGAAAAGTTATGGACGACAAGTTTTATTATTAATATGTTACTTAATTTTATATATTATTTAGTGTTTTATATTCCAACGATTGTTATCGGTACACATGCAATGGCAAAATATCATGCCTCAGCAGGTACAGCTGGTATTTTAACAGGACTTTTTATTGTCGGTAGTTTGTTTGCCCGTCTTTGGACAGGAAATAATATTGGAAAATGGGGAGCAAAGAAAATGCTCTATATAGGGACAAGTATCTACCTTCTTTTTGGGTTGGTATACTATATTGTTCCTAGTGTTGAGAGCTTACTTTTACTTCGCTTCTTACATGGTATAGGATTTGGTATTGCAACCACAGCTTCAGGTACACTTGCAGGAGCAACTGTCCCCCCATCTCGTAGAGGTGAAGGAATTGGTTACTATGCTTTATCTGTCACGATGTCTTCTGCGATTGGCCCTTTTCTTTCCATGTTTCTGTATGGTAAGTATGGTTTCACCCTTTTAATTCATCTTTCTAATGTGCTTTTGTTTATCGCACTTATTGGTGTTTTCTTTATCAAAGCGCCACATACAGTGCCAACTGTAGAAAGTCAAATGAAGAAAAAATTTGCTTGGTCAAATTATTTTGAGAAGAAAGCTGTTTCTATCTCAGTAGTGGGTATGCTCATAGGGGTATCCTATTCAAGTATTTTAGCTTTTATGAATGCTTATTCTTCAGCAATTGGTTTAACTACTGCGGGTTCCTTGTTTTTCCTCATCTACGCTCTGGCAATCTTATTTTCTCGTCCTGTAACTGGGCGTATCTTTGATACAAAAGGAGACAACTATGTTATGTATCCTGTGTTTATCTTATTTGCGATTGGTTTAACTTTGATTGGTTGGGCACAATCTTCATTTGTTTTGCTTTTTGCAGCTATTTTTATTGGCTTAGGATATGGTTCGTTTTCACCTTTTGGTCAAGCTATTGCTATTCGTAGTTCAGGTATTGATCGCATAGGTGTTTCTACATCAACATTCTTTGGCTTTTTGGACATGGGTGTAGGATTTGGGCCGTTTATCATGGGATTACTTGTTCCTTTTTTAGGTTATCGTAATCTTTACTATGTATCAGCAATTTTTACATTATTTATTATCGTAATATATTATTTCACACATGGGAAAAAAGTAAAAAAAGAAGTTCAATAGAACTTCTTTTTTTTAGTATGAATTTTGAGGATTGTCGATCAAACTTTGGTAGTAAGCGATTGTTGACATCTCTATATATGGTGTAGTCCAGAATTTGGCTAAACCAAGGGTAACCCCTACAAGAATGTACCAAAGGATAAAGCTGAGCATAAAGAGGAAGTAGTTGCCACGTGAACCGCGCATAACCTGAGAAGATGTGTTAAGTACACCCCACACTCCATTGTAAGTTCCTGACTCTAACTGGTCAAAAAGGATATAATCCTTTTGAGACCAACCAAGGCCGAGATAAATTGCAAATGGGATACCAATAATAGTAATAGTTAAAAGACCAATCAGTAATCCAGAAACCAAATGAATGATAAAAATCTTAGTCCAGCTTCCGTCTTTAAAAGGAATGAAAACATTTTTAAAGCGTGGATTTTCTCTTTCACCGCGGTAAATTTTAATGTAATTAAATCGAGCACCAACGGTAATAACATCAATAGCTACAGAAATCAAAAGGCCTACCAAGGCTCCTAAAAGTATCGCTATCAGTACAGAAAATAGCAGTGTAGCAGTTACATCATTTGCATCAAAACTATTGAGTGTACTCATATTAGAGTCATTGTTTGATTGGTAAGTGACGTTTGTTGTAATAATTCCCCAGAAAATAGGAATCAGAAAGAGACGTAGTTTAGCACCAAAATTCTCTCTCAGTGCGTCTTTTGCTCTCTCTTTTAAATCTTTAAATATCATAGAAACCTCCAATTCTTAGAATACCATAAAAGATAAAGCTGAACAAACAAAAACTTTTAAATAAGCGGCGGGAGATAGGCTGGGAAAAAACAAAGTTTTTTGGTATACTTGTAGAAGTTTAAAGGAGTTTACATGACTGAACATGCAATAAAATACAGACTAATTAAAAAAGAAAAACACACTGGTGCTCGTCTTGGTGAAATTATCACCCCACACGGAACCTTCCCTACACCTATGTTTATGCCTGTAGGTACGCAAGCGACGGTCAAGACCCAATCCCCTGAAGAATTAAAAGAGATGGGTTCTGGGATTATTCTTGCCAATACGTATCACTTATGGCTGCGTCCTGGTGATGAGCTTGTTGCACAAGCGGGAGGACTCCATAAGTTTATGAATTGGGACCAACCTATTCTCACAGACAGTGGAGGCTTTCAAGTTTACTCGTTGGTACAAAACAAGAAAAACATCACTGAAGATGGCGTGAAGTTTAAGAGTCATTTAGATGGGCGTGAACTTTTTCTAAACCCCGAAAAGGCCATTTCCATTCAAAATAATTTGGGCTCAGATATTATGATGAGCTTTGATGAATGTCCACCTTTCTATCAGCCTTACGATTATGTCAAGGCTTCTGTTGAACGTACATCGCGTTGGGCAGAACGTGGTTTAAAAGCGCACCAACGTCCACATGATCAAGGGCTTTTTGGCATCGTTCAGGGTGCAGGCTTTGAAGATCTTCGTCGTCAGTCAGCGCGTGACCTTGTCAGCATGGATTTCCCAGGCTATTCTATTGGAGGACTTGCAGTAGGGGAATCCCATGCCGAAATGAATGCAGTTCTTGACTTTACAACGCCACTTTTACCTGAGGACAAACCTCGTTATCTTATGGGAGTTGGTGCTCCTGACAGCTTGATTGATGGTGTAATTCGTGGTATAGATATGTTTGACTGTGTCTTGCCGACACGCATTGCACGTAATGGTACCGCAATGACCAGCTTTGGACGTGTGAATATCAAAAATGCAAAGTATGAATTGGATTTCACACCGCTTGATCCAGAGTGTGATTGCTATTGCTGTTCAAATTATACACGCGCTTATTTACGTCATTTGTTTAAAGCAGATGAGACATTTGGCTTGCGCTTGATGAGCACTCACAACCTCCACTTCTTGATTAACCTTATGAAGAATGTTCGTCAAGCCATTATGGATGACAATCTCTTAGAATTTCGAGAAGATTTCTGTGAAAAATATGGTTATAATAAGCCAAATGCTAAGAATTTTTAAAAAAGGAGAAGAAGGCTTTAAGCTTTCTTTTTTCTTTAGCAGAGCCCTTATAAGAATATAATCTCCTGTAAAAAAATGTTAGAATAAAAGAACATTAGGCCAGTTGTTAAAGGGAGGTTTCTCACAATGCTAAATATTTTACAATACGATCCATACCTAGAACCATTTAAAGAAGATCTTTCTCTCCGATTATTCGAGTTTGCTAGGACCAAAAAAAGACTGTTAGGGATGGAAGGTAAACTGTCTGATTTTGCTAATGGCTATAAGTACTTTGGTTTCCAGCAAGAAAAAGACAATTGGACTTTCCGTGAGTGGGCGCCTCATGCAGAAAAAGCTTTTTTAGTGGGAGATTTTAATGAATGGGACGGCAAGCAACATGAGTTAAAAGCTGCTTACGGAGGGGTATGGGAAATCACTGTTCCTGGCCTTTTACCCATTGGTTCAAAAGTTAAGGTTAAACTTATCATTAATGGAGCGGAAGTTTTTAGAGTGCCTTCCTATGCGCTGTATGCTGTTCAAAATGAATATTTAGAACTGGATGGAGTCATTAGTAATCCCCAATATTCTTTTAAGCATAAGTCACCTGTTTTAAAGGATGAAGCGCCTCTTATTTATGAAGCTCACATAGGTATTTCTAGTGAAGACTATAAGATAAATAGCTACAAAGAATTTACAAAAGATATCCTGCCGCGTATCAAAAAAGCAGGTTACAACACAATCCAACTTATGGCTATTATGGAGCATCCACTGTATGCGAGCTTTGGCTATCAGGTCTCTAATTTTTTTGCTATATCAAGTCGCTTCGGTCGTCCTGAGGATTTGATGCTTTTGATCGATACAGCCCATGGGATGGGACTTCGTGTTTTATTAGATGTGGTACACTCCCATGCCGTGAAGAATGTTGGAGATGGCCTTAATCTTTTTGATGGAAGTAGTTCTCAATATTTTCATGAAGGGGCGCGGGGAGAGCACGAGGCATGGAATACAAAATTATTTAATTATGGCAAAGACGAAGTTATCCATTTTCTTCTCTCTAATCTTAAGTTCTGGTTAGAAACCTATCGTTTTGATGGTTTCCGCTTTGATGGAGTAACCAGCATGCTGTATCATCATCATGGGTTAGGAGTAAGCTTTGACAGTTATGAAAAGTATTTCTCGACGGATACTGATATGGATGCAGTCGTGTATTTGATGTTAGCCAATGAACTCGTGCATCAAATTAATCCGAATGCGACAATGATTGCTGAAGACATGTCAGCTATGCCAGGGATGGCTATGCCGATTTCTGAGGGGGGGTTAGGTTTTGATTACCGGCTTTCTATGGGTGTTCCTGATTATTGGATCAAGCAGTTTAAAGAGAAAAAAGATGAAGATTTAGATTTGATGGCACTCTGGTGGGAACTCACCACACGTCGGCCTGGTGAGAAAAATATCGGTTATGCGGAGAGTCATGATCAAGCCTTGGTTGGAGATAAAACACTCATGATGTGGTTAGCGAATGAAGCTATCTACGATGCAATGGATATTCAGACGGATTCCTTGATTATTGATCGTGCTTTAGCTTTACATAAGTTAGTCCGTTTAATTACTTTCAGTCTAGCAGGGGAAGGCTATCTTAATTTTATGGGAAATGAATTTGGCCATCCTGAATGGCTGGATTTTCCAAGAGAAGGCAACGCGGACAGTTACCAGCACGCGCGGCGTCAATGGTCCTTAGCGGAAAATAAAGAGTTACGTTTTAAATATCTCTTGGCCTTTGACCATGATATGATTGCTTTAGAACATGACTATAAATTTTTGAACCAGACGGATAGTCTTCAGCAATATTGGATTAAAAATGAAGATAAACTTCTAGCCTATCGTAAAGGAAAACTGTTGTTTGTCTTCAATTTCCATCCCAATCAGGAACAAAAACTTAGTCTACATTTGCTACTGAAGCCAGAACTAATAATTGACACAGACGCGGCTAAATACGGTGGCTTTGGACCACGATCAAACTTTATTTATCAAGAAAAGGATGAAAAACTTGAACTGGTATTGGCTGCACGTACTGCCATGGTTTTTCGAGTAGAATAAAAAAAGTGAGTGCTATGCTCACTTTTTTGATGTCTCGCCTCCAATAGGATTTTAGATATGAAAATTGTATAATAGTAGAATGACAGATATCGAACTAAATCCTGGTGAGCGTATTGATCAGATTGCTGCATCAGAAGTACAAATAATCCAAAGTCGAGACGTTTTTTCTTTTTCTATAGATGCTATTCTTCTTGCACGCTTTCCTCGCCTTCCAAAGCAAGGAAATATTGTAGATATGTGTGCGGGAAATGGAGCGATAGGCCTTTTTGCCAGCTCAATGACAAAATCTCAAATTATCGAAATTGAACTTCAAGAACGTTTGGCGCAAATGGCAAAACGCTCGATTAAACTCAATCGTCTAGACGAGCAGATGACGGTCATCAATGATAACTTAAACAAGGCATTGGACTATATTAACACCTCATCTGTAGATTTAATTTTTTGTAATCCTCCTTATTTCAAGTTGGATGAGGAGAGCCATATTAATGAAAATCATCATTATACTTTGGCACGACACGAACTGGCTACGAATTTAGATGAGATATTTGAAACAAGTAAACGTCTCTTAAAAACTAATGGTCATCTCGCCATGGTGCATCGTCCAGAGCGTTTCTTTGAAATTGTCGATAAAATGAGGGAACATAATCTGATTCCAAAGCGTATCCAGTTTGTGTATCCAAAAGCTAATCAAGCAGCCAATATCTTACTGATTGATGCCATCAAAGATGGTAAGCCTGGGGGAGAGATTTTTCTACCACCTTTAATTATTCATGACCAAGACGGAAGTTATACCCAAGAGGTTCAAGAAATTTATTATGGAAAGTCCTAAAAGCTGGGGCTTTTTTACTTTATAATTTCTGTAAAGTTTTACTAA
Organism: Lactococcus garvieae; assembly: GCF_016027715.1. Lineage (NCBI taxonomy): Bacteria > Bacillati > Bacillota > Bacilli > Lactobacillales > Streptococcaceae > Lactococcus > Lactococcus garvieae. Next base: position 1,633,996 of record NZ_CP065691.1, on the reverse strand, counting down.
AAAGCATTTTTTATGCGAAAATATTTTCAAAATAAGTATTCTTATGTTATAGTAGGTGTCTATTAAAATGTTGGAGGAATTTAATTTAATGAATAAACGTATTTTTACACTCGGTGCGCTTGCACTTGCATCAGTCACTCTTTTAGCGGGCTGTCGTGGCCGAAATTCAGAGTCATCGGCTGCTAAAACAGATTTAAAAGTAGCACTTGTACCAAGTACAGGCGGAGTGGACGATCGTTCATTTAATCAATCTGCTTGGGAAGGCCTCCAAGATTGGGGTAAAGAAAATGGCTTGTCACAATCGAAAGGCATCAACTATTTTAATGCCAGTTCGGTTTCTGAGTACACAACCAACTTTAACTCAGCTGTGTCTGCAGGTTATGGTTTAGTATTTGGCGTGGGTTTTGACCTTCAAGAAGCAACTTCACAAGCAGCAAAAAATAATCCTGATACTAAATTCACCATTATTGATTCTGTTATAAAAGATCAAGACAATGTAGCATCAGCAACTTTTTCTGACCAAGAGGCAGCATATCTTGCAGGGGTAGCAGCAGCTAAAACTACTAAGACAAACAAGGTTGGTTTCATCGGTGGTATTGCCTCTGATATTATCACAGCCTTCCAAGTTGGTTTTCAAGCAGGTGTTAAATCGGTAAATCCTGATATAAAAGTAGACGTACAATATGCAGGATCTTTCCAAGATGCAGCCAAGGGTAAAACAATAGCTGCGGCAATGTACGGATCGGGTAACGATGTGATCTATCAAGCAGCAGGTGGTTCTGGTTCAGGCGTCTTTTCAGAAGCCAAAGCACTTAACGTAACGAAATCGGAAGCAGATAAAGTTTGGGTGATTGGAGTAGACCAAGATCAAGAATATCTAGGAAAATATACATCTAAAGATGGTAAAGACTCTAACTTCGTATTAGCATCATCAGTGAAAGAAGTAGGAGTTGCTGTTAAAGATATTGCTAATAAAACTAAGGACGATAAATTCCCTGGTGGACAAGTTCTCAACTATAATTTAGCAAATGGTGGAGTGAGTCTTGCAAAAGATAATTTATCAGATAAGACTTGGCAAGCAGTAGAAAAAGCAAAACAAGATATTATTGACGGCAAAGTAACAGTAGCTGAAAAATAAAAGACAAAAAAATCCATCAGTTGATGGATTTTTTTAATAAATCATATCGTAAAGTTCAATTGCTATGAGGTCGATATCATCAAAGATAGCAACATCTTTTTGCTTAGGGTATTTGATAGAAAAAGCAGTTTCTTCTGGCACGAAGCTTACAGTTGCAATAACTTCACCTTCGCGTTCAAAGTTGTAAGTTTCTTTTGGATCAGCAGTTTCAATCAAGCGATTTAAACGATCCATGATTGCCATCAAATGTGATTTCATTATTTCCTCCAATGCTTATCTTAGGACTGTTTCAGTTGTCCCGCAAGCCTTATTTCAATTTTCTTTATCTATTTTAACATAATTCTGTAGATTTTTAGCGAGTTTAGTTGCTTTTCTCGTTAAATATTGCGCTCTAATCTTTTCACGACGCAAAGAACGTTTCATTTGTCGTGACCATTTTTGAGTAATTACATCAAACTCATCTAAAAAGTGTTCAGAATTTTTACGTGCTTGGTATTCAACAATCGTATCTTGATAAAAATTATAGACTTGTTGAGCAAAGTTCTCTGCAGAAATTTCATATAATTTTTTATCGAATTTTTCTTGGTCAAGCTCTTGACTTTCATGTATAGCTGCTAGCACTGTTTCAACCATGTCTTCCTCTGAAGCAAAGAGACGACCAAACTCTTTATCGTCAATAAGCTGTGCAAGATAAGGGTTAACAGTAGCCAGAACTCTTGTGCCAGCGGCGAGTGCTTCCAGATAAGTCAATCCTTGAGTTTCAGAAGTAGAAGCCGAGATGAAAAAGTCAGCAGCTTTATAGTAGTAGGCTGTTTTTATATTTTCTACGGCACCCGTAAAGATAACATAATCTCCCATACCTAGCTCTGCTACTTGTTCTTGTAAGGATTTCATGTAGGGACCATCGCCGACAATAACCAGCTTAACTGCAGCTCTTTCCACTAACTGTGGCATGGCAGCAACAACCGCTTGGATATTTTTTTCAGGCGCAATCCGTGATAAGCTGAGAAGCATTGTTTCCCCGCTTGTGAGTCCTAAATTTTGTCGCAGCTCTTGGATTTCCGCTGGAGTAATTTCATCACGCTTGAAGCGAGACAGATCAATCCCGGTGGGAATAATCCGTTTAGGCAAGTCAATACCGTAACCATTGACAGTATCTAGTACCATTTGACTTGGACAAATAATGGCTTCACTCCCACGCAAAAAGTTTCTGATGATGTACTTAACCATGCTTGGACGAATTAAACGACCTTTAGCAATGTAATGAACATAATCTTCATATTTTGTATGTAGAGTGTGGATAACAGGTATTTGGAGCTGCTGAGCCACCATTTTTCCTAAGATGCCCATACCAAACTCAGTTTGTGTATGTATAATATCAAGCTGATAAGTTTGAGCAATTTGGTAGGCAGCAAAAACACCCTTGATGACCACCTTGCGCTCCGCAAGTGAGACAAAAGGGACACTTTGAAAGCGAATGATATTTTCAGGTTCATGGTCTACATCAGCATGTGGATCTGTTGTAGTAAAGATAAAAACCTGATGTCCGAGTTTTTCTAACTCAATGGTTAGGCTCTGAATACTTGTTGCTACTCCACTAATTTGTGGAAAATAGCTGTCTGTAAAAATTCCGATTCTCATAGTCTTTTTCTTTTATAACTCCAAAGTTTGGCGATAAGCAGCAGCAAGTTCAGAAGCGACATTTTCAATGGCGCGTGCTTGTGCTACTTTATAGCCTTTTTCTGTTTTATCAACTCTACCCTCTAATACTTCTTCGAGGGCATGGACGAAGCCGTCAATATCTGTCGCCATGCTCGCTGATGTATTATCAAGCCAGCCTTGATAGACGGGAATATCTCGCACGACTACATCTTGATGACTTGCGAGTGCTTCCAGAACCACTATACCTTCAGTTTCTTCACGGGATGCAAAGAAGAAGGCATCAGCGGCCGTCATAGCACCCTCAAAAACATCACCTTTAATATAGCCTGGGAAGAGGACGTTATTAGGATGATTCTTTTTGACTAAGCGGCGTACCCAGCCAGGGATAGTCCATAGGTTTTGATAGCCAAACCAGATAAAGCGCACATCTGGCATTTTTTCTGCTACTTTGACAAAATCATCAATGCCCTTGCGTTTAAAATAAAGCCCAGCGCAGATGACAACTTTTTGATTATCCTCAATGTTGAAATGCTGACGAAATGCCTGCTCTTTCTCTGGGCTTGCTTGATATTTGCTCAAATCAATCCCGTTAGAAATGGGTAAAATAGGACATGTTAAACCATACCCCCTTAAGAGACTGGCAGAGTATACTGTAGGCGTAATGACCAAGTCGGCTTGGCGATAAAAACGCATCAAATAGCGTTTAAATAAAGGAGATATCAAGTTGGAACCGACAAAAGAGTCACGAAAATCTTCTTCCGTAGAGTGACCATGAAAGATCACTTTTTTGCCAGCTTTTTTGGCTTTTTTGAGCATACGCCAGCTCTGAGGCCCATAGGTATTGAGATGCAGAATATCATAGTCATCGTTTGGATTTTGGGTCCACTCGACTTGCATCAAATCTAAGGCACGTTGTTGATGTTTCATTGCACGACCAATTCCTGAACGACTCAAAATTTGCTCGGCTTCTAAATAAAGTAATATTTTCATGCTTGATTCTATTTTACCATAATTTTATTAACAAAAAATAACTATCCGTCATATTGTCTGTCAATTAAAAAATCCTCTATCAAGAGGATTTATATTTTCAATTTTGTTTGTCGAAGTTAATATCACTGCTTGTTTTATCAAGCTTAACGTTAGCAGTAGCTTTTTTCCCATCACGGTAGTAAGTTACTTTAATAGTATCACCGATAGAAGATTTATAAAGTGTACTTTGAAGATTTACGCTTGAAGTAATTTCGTCATCATTAATTTTGACGATAACATCGCCTTGTTTGAGTCCAGCCTTGGCTGCGGGCATACCTGATTGAACTTCAGCAACCGCTACACCATTTGTGACATCTTCTGGTAGATTAAGGGAAGCCAAACTATTTTGTGAAAGGCTTGAGAGGTTGACCATTTGAACGCCTAAGGCAGGACGTATCACTTTTCCATCTTTTTCAAGTTTATTAATGATATTGACAACATCATTTGCAGGAATAGCGAATCCCATCCCTTCTACAGACACGCCACTGCTACTTGTACCACTTGGTGTTGAGGTAATCTTACTTGATGTGATACCGATGACTTGTCCTTCGATATTGATGAGGGCACCTCCAGAGTTACCTGGATTGATGGCCGCATCTGTTTGGATAGCATTGACATTGATGGTTTGGCCTTGACTATTTTGAAGGACAACATTTCGGTTAAGACTTGAAACAATTCCTTCCGTTGCAGAATTGGCATATTCACTTCCAAGAGGAGAACCAACTGCTATTGCAGGTTCACCAACAGTCAGTTTATCCGAATTCCCAAAAGTGGCTGTCTCTTTGACATATTTAGCATCAATTTTGAGGACAGCCAAATCAGAAAAGGCGTCTGATCCCACGACTTCGGCAGTTACTTTTTGGCCGCCCGCCATGAGAACCTCTAATGAAGATGCACCTTCGACCACGTGGTAGTTTGTCACAACATAAGCTGTATTGCCATCTTTTTTATAGATTACACCAGATCCTTCCCCTGCCAGCTGTGGACTACTAGAACTTTCATTACTTCTATTGCCATTACCAAAGATACTATCTAAATCTTCGCTTGAAGATGACTTTTGATAGTTGAGGACAGAGACGACAGTGTTTGAAATTGTTTTTATTGCTTTGGTTGTATCTGTATTGACTTGTACATTAACCGTACTAACAGCGTTATTTTGACTATTAGTGGTTGTTGGTGTGTTGGTCATGCTTTGATAAACAGCACTACCTCCTAGAGCGATAGCACCACCAGCTACGCCAGTGATTAGCAGTGAGGCGATATTTTTTTTTGCCATAGTACAAGATTCTCCTTTTTCCATTAAGAAATATTTATACACAAGTATAATGCACATTCCTTAAATAATCTTTAATATAATGCTAATAATTAAGGGATACTCACACCTATAATAATACCTTAAAAGCAGATAAAAAGGAAATAGTAGGAAAAGTTTTCCACAATTTTGTGTAGAACTCTCCCTGAATTGTGAACAAGTGAATAAAATTTAAGGCTTTTCCACAGAAATGTGGATAAACTATTGAAAATGTTGATAAATATTGCTTTCATTTTGCTTTCAATTGGGGAAAAAGATAAAATAGGAGTATGAAAATAAAATTTATCGTTGTAGGAAAGCTGAAAGAGAAATATCTAAAGGATGGTATAGCGGAGTATCAAAAGCGGATGCGTACTATGATGCCAGTAGAAATCATAGAATTGCCTGATGAAAAGATTCCCGATAACCCATCGGATAAGGAAAAAGAAGCTGTTAAAAACCGTGAAGGTGAAAAAATTCTCGCACGTATTGAGGATGGGGATAAGTTGGCCATACTTGCAATTCAAGGAAAGCTAATGACGAGCGAAGATTTAGCAGAATTTGTAAAACATTGTGAAGTTTATGGTACACGCAATTTAGTTTTAGTAATCGGCGGTTCCTTAGGGCTTTCTGATGCTGTGTATAAAAGAAGTGACTTACAGATCTCATTTGGACGCTTTACCTTACCACATCAACTTATGCGCCTCGTATTGATTGAACAAGTTTATCGGGCACAGATGATTAACCGAGGGAGTGCTTACCATAAATGAAAATTATTGAGGAATTTCAGACACATGCGGACATCGATAGAGCAGCCAAACAAGAAGCATATTTACGTCATCAGTTTAAATTTTTAGGTTTAACTTCTCCAGTGCGCCGTGCCTTATCCAAGGAGTTTCTTAAAGAAAAAGCCAAAGAGAAGGCCATTGATTGGAGCCTTGTGGATAAGTTATGGTTAGAGGAAAAAAGAGAATTTCAGTATCTCGCTTGTGACTATCTTCGTCAAATGAAGAAAATTCTGACTGTTTCAGATTTACCTAAAATCCAGCAACTCGCAACGGAAAAATCTTGGTGGGAAACAGTAGATAGTTTAGATGAACTTGTAGGAACGATATTGCAATCTGATTCTTCTGCTGTCCAAATCATTTTACAATGGTCTAGGCATGACAACTTTTGGGTTCGGCGAATTGCTATTGATTGTCAACTGGGTTTTAAAGAAAGTACCGATAAAGACCTCTTATCAAAAGTTATTCTCAACAATTTGGGATCAAATGAATTTTTTATTAATAAAGCAATAGGTTGGGCTTTGCGTGACTATTCCAAGACTAATCCAGAATGGGTGCGAGCGTTTCTCTCACAACATAGCGATGAATTATCTTCTTTATCCCGCCGAGAAGCAGGAAAATATTTATAGACAGCCCTTACAAAATGTGCTATAATAGTCCTATTGTCTGTGGATAATCAATGTTTTAAAGGAGAAATTAATAAATGAATATGATGTCTTTGATCTTAATGGTTGTTGTAGTAGGTGGGATGATGTTCTTCATGAACCGTAGCCAAAAGAAAGCCCAACAACAACGTCAAGAACAATTGAATTCAATGGTTATTGGTGCAGATATCGTGACTATCGGTGGTTTGCATGGTACTTTGAGTGCTGTCAATGAAGCTGATGCTACAATCGAACTTGATTGTGAAGGTGTAATCTTAACTTTTGATCGTGCAGCTGTAAAAACAGTAAAAAACAATACTGTTGTAGCACCAACAGTTTCAGAAACACCAGTGGTTGAAGAAACAAAAACTGAAGATAACCCAATCGAAGAATAAGCAATAAAAGATAAGTTTAAAAGCCTATCAAGTTTGATAGGTTTTTTCTTTTTCAAAAATTGCCTCTCATTTTAAAGAAATCACATGAAGATAAAGCATGTATGAAAACCTCTCCAGACCTATCAGAGAGCAAAACATGTCGAATTACACTGTGTTTTTCTTCAAAATATGATAAAATGGGGGTACTAACTGTGAGGTGCTATGTTTAATAACTTAAAAAATAACTCGCAAGAGCAAATTCCAGTGCCACAGCATATTGGAATCATTATGGATGGAAATGGTCGTTGGGCTAAAAGCCAAGGTAAGCCAAGAATTTTTGGGCACAAGGCCGGAATGGATGCCTTGAAAACAGCCGCTATTCATGGTCAACACCGTGGAGTAAAGGTAATGACTGTCTATGCTTTTTCGACAGAAAATTGGTCTCGTCCGATGGATGAAGTTAAATTTATCATGAGTTTACCGATTGACTTCTATAGTAAATATCTGCCAATTCTTAATGCAGAAAATATCCAAATTAGGATGATTGGCGAACGGGATGGCCTACCAAAAGCGACATTGAATTCCATTGATCGAGCTGCGGCTGAAACAGCCAATAATACGGGAATGATTTTAAATTTTGCCATGAATTATGGTGGGCGACGCGACATTTTGTTAGCTGTACAAGAACTGGCGAAAAGTGGCAAGGACATGACTAACATTACTGAAGAAGAACTTTCTTCGTACTTGCAAACGTCTATCTTACCTGAGGAATTACGCGATCCAGACTTGATTATTCGTACCTCAGGCGAGTTACGCCTGTCTAATTTTTTACCTTGGCAAGCTGCGTACAGTGAACTTTATTTTACTGATACATCTTGGCCAGATTTTGATGAAGCAGCCCTAGATGCTGCCATCTTAGAATTTCAAAAGCGTGATCGTAGATATGGAGGAGTAAAATGATAAAGCGTATAATCACCGCTATTATCGGAGGAGCCGTTTTTATAGGACTCATGTTGATGGGCGGGGCTTTTTTCCAAATTTTCATAGCTATATTGGTTATGTTAGCTATGAATGAATTATTCAAGATGCATAAACTGCAGCTGATGTCCTTTGAAGGCATTTTATCAACAATGGCGGCACTTTGCTTAGCCTTACCTATCGGTAAATATTTCTTTGGAATGCCAACTGAAGGGAGTATGCTTCTCTTCATGCTATGCTTGTTTGCCATGTTGACAGCTATGGTTTTATCCAAAGGTTCGTATAATTTTGATGATATTGGCTTCCCTTTCCTTTCTGCTTTTTATGTAGGGATTGGGTTTCAAAGCTTACTTTTAGCACGCGAAAGTGGTTTAGCTGTTGTCTTTCTCGCCTTATTCATTGTTTGGGCAACAGACATTGGAGCTTACTTTGTGGGGAAATCTATTGGTAAACGTAAGCTGATACCTGAAGTTTCACCTAATAAAACAGTGGAAGGTTCTATTGGAGGAGTGGCCTCAGCAGTGGTTGTTGCCATCCTTATGTTTATCTTTTATAAGAATGAATTACCGCAAATTGGATTTATCAAACTTATTCTTTTCACTATAGTCTTCTCAATCGTGGGACAAATCGGAGATTTAGTAGAATCAAGTATTAAACGTCATTATGGTGTTAAAGATTCAGGTAAACTATTACCTGGACATGGAGGCGTACTTGACCGCTTTGATAACTTAATTTTTGTCTTTCCAATTATGCACTTACTTGGCCTCTTTTAAGCTTGGTCAGTTAAAGTTGTTGCACTTAAAATACTCTCACTTCACTTTTTATTACGCTTTAGGTAAAATAGAGTGTTAAGGAGAGTTTTATTTCAAAGAAAATAAGAAATCGAGCTCTAAAAATCTTCAGAAAAGAACAGAAGTTTAGAATATTAAGGGAGGATCATTATTGATTCAAACACTGGTAACATTTATTATTGTCTTTGGCATTATTGTTGTTGTACATGAATATGGTCATCTTTTCTTTGCAAAGCGCGCGGGGATTTTAGTTCGGGAATTTTCGATTGGTATGGGTCCGAAAATTTTTGCGCATCAAGCCAAAGACGGTACATTTTATAGTATTCGTATTCTTCCTCTTGGTGGTTATGTTCGTATGGCTGGCTGGGGTGACGATACTACAGAAATAAAAAAAGGTACACCAGCCTCTGTAATGATTGCTGACAATCAGGTCGTAAAAATTAATCTTTCAGACCGGGTAACCTTGGAAAATAGTGTCCCCATGTTGGTCACTGAATACGATTTTGAAAAAGAACTTTTCATCGAAGGCGAAGTTTTTGGAGAAATTACACGTTATTCAGTTGACCATGATGCAACGATCATTGAAGGCGATGGCACGGAAATCCGTATCGCGCCTCTCGACGTACAATATCAAAGTGCTAGCGTAATCGGCAAGATATTGACAAACTTTGCAGGTCCTTTAAATAATTTTATTTTAGGAATTATAGCTTTTATCATTATCACTTTTATGCAAGGTGGTGTACCTTCAAATACAAATCAGATTGGACAAATTCAATCAGGGACACCAGCTTATACGGCAGGGCTGAAACCTAAGGACAAAATCCAAGCCGTAGATGGACATGAAACAAACAACTGGAATGAAGTTGTTCAACGCATAAGTGCAAATGAAGGAAAAGCCATCACGTTTGATATCGAACGGGATGGGACCAACAAGTCAGTAGAAATTAAACCTGAAAAAATAGAAGGTAGATACCGTATTGGTATCACCCAATCCATCAAGACGGGCTTTATAGATAAACTCACAGGTGGGTTTACACAGGCGATCAATGCCACGACTTTAATCTTTAAAGCTTTAGGTAACCTCATCTCCCAACCGAGTCTTGATAAGCTGGGTGGTCCGGTTGCTATCTATGACTTAAGTGGTCAGGCAGCGCGTGAAGGAATAGTATCTGTTATTGCTTTGCTTGCTATGCTGTCCATTAATCTCGGAATTGTAAATCTCATTCCAATACCTGTTCTTGATGGTGGTAAAATTGTTCTTAACATAGTTGAAGCGTTACGTGGTAAACCACTTTCACAAGAAAAAGAAGGAGTATTAACCCTTATTGGTCTTGTCTTTATGGTTGTCCTCATGATCGCTGTGACTTGGAATGATATTCTCCGCGCTTTTATCAGATAAGAAACGAAAATTTAAGGAATAATAAAATATGAAACAATCAAAAATGCTTATCCCAACACTTCGCGAAATGCCAAGTGATGCACAAGTTATCTCCCATGCTCTTTTAGTACGTGCAGGCTATGTGCGCCAAGTATCAGCGGGAATCTATGCTTATTTACCATTAGCAAATCGTGTGCTTGAAAAATTAAAGACAATCATGCGTGAGGAATTTGAAGAAATTGGGGCTGTAGAACTCTTGGCACCGGCTCTATTAACAGCGGATCTCTGGCGAGAATCTGGCCGTTACGATACTTATGGGGATGACCTCTACAAGCTTAAAAATAGAGATCACTCAGATTTTATCTTGGGCCCTACCCATGAAGAAACAATGACCGCTTTGGTGCGTGATGAAGTAACATCTTATAAAAAACTTCCTTTAAATGTTTATCAAATTCAATCAAAATATCGTGATGAAAAACGACCTCGTTATGGTTTACTCCGTGGTCGTGAATTTATCATGAAAGATGGTTATAGTTTCCATGCAGACTATGAAAGTCTTGATGAAACTTACAACGATTATAAACGTGCTTATGAAAACATTTTTAGACGAGCTGGCCTTGATTTCAAAGGCATTATTGGTGATGGGGGCGCGATGGGCGGTAAAGATAGTCAAGAATTTATGGCTATCACAGCAGATCGTACAGACCTTGAAAAATGGTTAGTGTTGGGAAATTCTATTGAATCCATTGATGAAATCCCTAATTCAGTTATTGAGCAAATCAAAGAAGAATTAAGTAAATGGTTAGTTGCTGGGGAAGACACTGTTGTCTATGCTGAAGGTGGCGACTATTCAGCCAACTTAGAAATGGCTACCAATAAATTTGAAAATATTGCCAGCTATACTGAAACGTTGGAACTTGAAAAAGTTGCAACTCCTAATGCCAAAACAATTGACGAAGTAGCAGAATTTTTGGGAGTGGACGTTGCGGAAACAATCAAAACACTCGTTTTCCGAGCTGATGAAGAATTAGTTGTCGTTCTTATGCATGGAAATGATGAACTCAATGAAGTTAAGCTACAAAATTATCTGGAGGCAAATGTTGTTGAGCCAGCTACAGAAGCAGATGTTGAAAGCTTAGCTGGAGCACATTTTGGTTCCCTTGGACCAATTGGACTTCAAGAAGTTAGAATTATTGCTGATCGTGAAGTTGAGCCTCTCAAAAATGCTGTTATTGGTGCAAATGAAGATGGTTTCCACTATCGTAATGCTAACCTTGGCCGTGATTTTGAAGTCTCAGAATTTGTTGATTTACGTACCGTAAATGAAGGCGAAATGTCACCAGATGGACGTGGAACACTTAAATTTGCCCGAGGTATCGAAATTGGTCATATCTTTAAGTTAGGTACACGTTATTCTGATTCAATGGGTGCGAATGTGCTTGACCAAAATGGCCGAGCTGTTCCTATGGTAATGGGCTGCTATGGTATTGGTGTAAGCCGTATGCTCTCTGCTATTCTTGAGCAGTTTGCTCGCATCTATGTAGAAAAAACACCACGTGAAGAGTACAAATTCAGCTGGTCAATCAATTTCCCTAAAGAATTGGCGCCATTTGACATCCACTTAGTCCCTGTCAATATAAAAGATGAAGAAGCGATGTCTGTAACTGCGGAGCTGGAAACAGCGCTCAGAGGCAAGGGTTATCAAGTACTTGTTGATGATCGTAATGAACGTGCAGGTGTCAAGTTTGCGGACAGCGATTTGATTGGTTTACCTGTTCGAGTGACTATTGGTAAAAAAGCAAGTGAAGGTATCGTCGAAGTTAAAATTCGTGCTACTGGTGAAGTCATTGAAATCAACAAAGAAGAGCTTGTGAATACTATTGAAATTCTGGCTAAATAATAAAAGTAAAAGTTTTTCACAAAAGAAAAGAGGAAAATATCCGTCGAATGAGACGGTTTTTTCTTTTTGATTTTGTTATAATTGAGGATAAAGAAAAATAGAGATATTCGGAGAAAACATGGAAAATCTTTTTGAAAAATTGATGGAACAGATAAAAATGCCAGGCCAAATTCGCGAATCGGCTCTTTTTTCCACCGCAGAAATCGAAAATGTAGAGGTTCACACTGAGCGTAAACTTTGGAAGTTCCAATTAAGATTTGAGGAAATTCTTCCTGTTGAACAATGGAAAGTCTTGTCAGGGCTAATTGAAACGGCTTTTTCAAATATCGCAGAAACAGAACTCTCAATAGAAGTAAATCAGCCAGAATTTAACGAGCAACTACTCAATGATTACTATCAAGTTGCTTTAACATTACCAGACTTAGCGGATACAGCTTTCGCTAATATCTTCAAAAAATACCATATCGAACAACGCGGCGTGCAGATAAATCTTCTTGTTGAAGATAATCCACAGTTGGATCATTTTGTAAAAAAAGATTTTCCGGTTTTAGAGGAAAAATTAAAGGCATTTGGCTTTGGTGAGCTTACTATACGCCCCGTGGTGGACGAAAAGCTCACACAGGAAAAACGTGAAGCGCACGAGCGAAAAGTTAATAATATGTTAGCGGCAGAGTCTGCATCACAACATCAAATCAGCGATTTGAAAAAAATGCGTTCTGATGAAGCAGCTACTAAAGCCGAAAAAACACCAGAAAAGATTGATACGGCTCTAGCAGAAGGAATTTCATTTGGACGTAAAATCAATGGCTCAAGTCCTGTAACTTCGATGAGTTTTATTGCTGGTGAAGGTAGTGGCGTTGTCTTTGAAGGTTATGTCTTTGAAGCGCAACACCGGGAATTTGGAAGCAGTAGTACAGGCAAAGTAAATCATGTTTTGGAGATAAAGATTGCGGATGAGACTTCTGTTTTTCAAGTCGTTAAATGGGGACGAAAAGATAATGAAATTTCGCAGTTTGATGCGATTGTTGAGAAAGTAAAAGCTGCTAATCTTAGTGAAGATGGCTCCATTCAGTTTGACCAAGGCATTTGGTTGCGCGTGCGTGGTAATATTGCGCATGATGTTTACAAAGATGATCTAGTCATGACAGCAAATGATGTGGTGGAAATTTCTAAGAAGGAAGATTGTAGCCGTATTGCTTCACAGATTAGTGCGGTAAAATCTGATAAAATTCAGATGGGTCGTGAAATCAAAAACTCTGAGCCAATTACACCGATGCGTTCAGTGAGTGAATTTTCAACTCATGGTTCGATTGTTTTTGAAGGATATATTTTTAAGAGCGAGCTACGTGAGATTAAATCACGCAAAACGGGAAGTATTAGTCACTTGCTTGAGATAGAGATGACCGACTATACGTCTAGTTTTTATATTTCAAAATGGGTTCGTGGTGATGAAGAAATAGCCACTGCAAAACAACTTACTGGACTTTGGGCCCGTGTCCGAGGCACTGTCCAACATGATGATTATAAAAAAGACCTTGTTTTGCAAATGAGTGATTTGCAAGAAATTCCGACCCAAAGAGTTCGGGAAGATAAAGCAGCAGCTGAAGATAAACGTGTCGAGTTTCACAGCCATACCAATATGTCTACGATGGATGCCATGCCACCTGCAAGTAAACTTGTGGCGCAAGCTGCCAAGTTTGGCCACAAAGCAATAGCGATTACCGACCATGCTGGACTTCAGGCCTATCCCGAAGCCCATCAAGCAGGGAAAAAGCACGGTGTCAAAATCATCTATGGCGTGGAGGCAAATCTTGTTGAAGACAAAATTCCAATTGTTTTTAACGAAGAAGATGTCGATATGTATGAGTCAACCTATGTGGTTTTTGACGTGGAAACGACAGGTTTGTCTGCCGTACATAATGATTTGATTCAAATTGCTGGGACAAAGATGCACAAAGGGAATCCTATTGCAGAATTTGACGAATTTATTAATCCTGGTTACCATATTAGCGAATTTACAACAGAATTAACGGGAATCACACAAGACCATTTGAAAAATACAAAACCTTTGTATGAAGTTTTAAAATCTTTTCAAGAGTTTTGCGAAGGAAGTATTTTGGTCGCACATAATGCAACCTTTGACGTTGGTTTCATGAATATAAACTATCAAAGAAACGGTCTGCCAATCATCAAACAGCCCGTCGTTGATACATTGGAGTTTGCACGTAACCTATATCCAGAAATGAAGCGTTTTGGTTTAGGACAACTGACGAAAAAATTTCAGATTGGTTTAGAGCACCATCACATGGCTAACTATGATGCAGAAGCTACCGGAAGACTTTTATTTGTCTTTCTCTATGAGGTTAGAGATCGTTATGGTTGGACCTCTCTTCTTGACTTAAATGATAAGCTTGTGGCGGAAGACTCGTATAAAAAAGTTCGCCCAAAACACATGACGCTCTATGCTCAAACGCAAGCAGGCCTGAAAAATCTGTTTAAGCTCGTAAGCTATTCAAATGTTAAATATTTGGCTGGTGTGCCACGTATTCCGCGCTCTGTCTTGCAAGAACACAGAGAAGGTATTATTGTTGGCTCAGGCTGCAAATCAGGTGAAGTTTTTGATGCGATAACGAACAAAACCTTTGAAGAAGCTTTGGAAGTTGCCAAGTTTTATGATTTTATCGAAGTCATGCCTCCTGCACTTTACCAGTCCTTAGTTGTTGGCGGTAATTTCAAGAGTGAGAAGGAATTGCACCAAACGCTAAAAGAATTGATTAAACTTGGTAAGACGTTAGATAAACCTGTGTTAGCCACAGGAGATGCACATTATCTTAACCCGGAAGATGCGATTAACCGTGAGATTATTATCCGTTCTCTTGGACAAGGGGCAGAAATAAACTGGAATCAAGGAAGAGGCGAACACGCCAAACCTTTGCCATTGCCTGAAGCGCATTTTCGCACGACCGATGAAATGCTAGAGGAATTTAGCTTTTTAGATGAAGCCACAGCGCGTGAAATTGTTATTACAAATACGCAGAAAATGGCAGATAGATTTGAAGAACTCACTCCCGTAAGAGATGATCTCTATACACCGAAGATGACTTTCGAAGGTGGAGAAAGTTCAGAAGAACGTATTACACGTTTAACTTACGAAAAGGCACATGAATGGTATGGGAACCCTTTGCCAGATATTGTTGACGCACGTTTGGAGAAAGAATTACGTTCAATTATTGGTAATGGTTTTTCTGTCGTTTATATCATCTCCCAAGAGCTTGTGCGTCGCTCCAATGATCGGGGTTATATAGTAGGTTCACGTGGTTCGGTAGGTTCATCACTCGTTGCGACGATGATTGGTATAACGGAAGTTAACCCACTTGCACCGCACTATCGCTGCCCTCAATGTCAGTATTTCGAGTGCTATGATGACGGAAGCTATGGTTCAGGATATGATATGCCTGATAAAGACTGTCCCAAATGTGACCATAAACTAGTAAAAGATGGACATGATATTCCTTT
This sequence comes from Lactococcus garvieae, assembly GCF_016027715.1. Taxonomy (NCBI): domain Bacteria; kingdom Bacillati; phylum Bacillota; class Bacilli; order Lactobacillales; family Streptococcaceae; genus Lactococcus; species Lactococcus garvieae. The sequence goes on along the minus strand of NZ_CP065691.1, from coordinate 1,618,510 downwards.
CGAAACTTTCCTTGGTTTCAAAGGGGACAAAGTTCCTGATATTGACTTGAACTTCTCAGGTGATGATCAACCGCTAGCCCACTTAGATGTTCGAGATATTTTCGGAGAAGACTATGCTTTCCGTGCCGGGACAATAGGTACGGTTGCCGAAAAAACGGCCTTTGGTTTTGTAAAAGGTTATGAGCGAGATTATAACCAGTTTTATAGCAATGCCGAAATTGATCGACTCGCTATGACATCCACCGGAGTAAAACGTACCACAGGACAGCATCCCGGGGGGATAATTGTAATTCCTAACTATATGGATGTTTATGATTTTACCCCGGTCCAATATCCCGCAGATGATGTTCGCGCAGAATGGCAAACGACTCACTTTGATTTCCATGCTATCCATGATAATATCCTGAAACTCGATATACTAGGGCATGATGACCCCACAATGATTCGAAAACTGCAAAGTTTATCCGGTATTGTGCCTCAAGATATCCCAATGGATGATGAAGAAGTGATGAAGTTATTTACAGGCACAGAATCCTTGGGGATTACAGAAGAACAACTTGGTGCCAAACTTGGCACGTTGGGTATTCCAGAGATGGGTACTTTCACCTCAATGAATATGATTGCGGAAGCTAAACCGAAGTCTTTTGCAGACTTATTACAAATTTCAGGACTGTCGCATGGCACGGACGTTTGGGCTGGAAATGCCCAAGAGTTGATTCGCTCTGGAATTGCGGACTTATCAAGTGTTATTGGCTGTCGTGATGATATCATGGTTTATCTTATTCACGCTGGTTTAGATGAGTCTATGGCTTTCAATATTATGGAGCGTGTCCGCAAAGGTATGTGGAGTAAGATTGGAGCAGAAGAAAGAGAGACTTATGTTAACGCGATGCGTGAACATGGTGTACCCGACTGGTATATTGAGTCCTGCTCTAAAATCAAATACATGTTTCCAAAGGCCCATGCTGCTGCCTACATTATGATGGCTCTACGGGTTGCTTACTTTAAGGTACATAAGCCCATCCTTTATTACTGTGCTTGGTTTTCCATCCGTGCTACAGCATTTGATGTCGCTACGATGGGTGCTGGACTTGAAGCAGTTAAAGCCAAAATGAAAGAAATCCGCGATAAAGGTTTTGACGCTACAAATACCGAAACAGCTTTGATGACAACATTAGAGCTTTGTAATGAAATGCTTGAGCGTGGCTATAAATTTGGCAAAATCGATCTTTATCGCAGTGAGGCAACAGAGTTTGTCATTGATGGCGACACACTTATCCCTCCATTCATTACAATGGATAGCCTGGGTGAGAATGTGGCCAAACAGCTTGTTGAAGCACGTAAAGATGGAGAATTCCTAAGTATTATGGAGCTTCGTAAACGTGGTGGGGTTTCTCAAACCGTTGTAGACAATATGAAATCAATGGGAATTCTAAATGGTATGCCAGAAGATAATCAATTAAGTCTCTTTGAAGACCTCTTTTAAGATAAAATAGTCCAAACAATCCAAAAGGATTGTTTTTTTTAGCGTTAAAGAAGCTGACAACGGCGGGGTTTTCCGAACGTAGGCGAAAAAAAAGGTAAAAATTCACAGTTTATTCTTGACAGCTGGGAGGTAGTTTGATAGAATATAATAGTTGTCGCGAGAGAGCACATCTCTTGAGAGAGCGATAGACCTTTGAAAACTGAATAAAGTAGAATGACTATATGCGAGAAGGGAACTTCTTGTATACCAACTGTCAATTCAATAATGAAAGACAAAACAAAAACACAGCCAGTTCATTTGTGAACTAAAATTAAATGAGAGTTTGATCCTGGCTCAGGACGAACGCTGGCGGCGTGCCTAATACATGCAAGTCGAGCGATGATTAGAGATAGCTTGCTATCTTTATGAAGAGCGGCGAACGGGTGAGTAACGCGTGGGAAATCTGCCGAGTAGCGGGGGACAACGTTTGGAAACGAACGCTAATACCGCATAACAATGAGGATCGCATGATTCTTATTTAAAAGAAGCAAATGCTTCACTACTTGATGATCCCGCGTTGTATTAGCTAGTTGGTAGTGTAAAGGACTACCAAGGCGATGATACATAGCCGACCTGAGAGGGTGATCGGCCACACTGGGACTGAGACACGGCCCAGACTCCTACGGGAGGCAGCAGTAGGGAATCTTCGGCAATGGGGGCAACCCTGACCGAGCAACGCCGCGTGAGTGAAGAAGGTTTTCGGATCGTAAAACTCTGTTGTTAGAGAAGAACGTTAAGTAGAGTGGAAAGTTACTTAAGTGACGGTATCTAACCAGAAAGGGACGGCTAACTACGTGCCAGCAGCCGCGGTAATACGTAGGTCCCAAGCGTTGTCCGGATTTATTGGGCGTAAAGCGAGCGCAGGTGGTTTCTTAAGTCTGATGTAAAAGGCAGTGGCTCAACCATTGTGTGCATTGGAAACTGGGAGACTTGAGTGCAGGAGAGGAGAGTGGAATTCCATGTGTAGCGGTGAAATGCGTAGATATATGGAGGAACACCGGAGGCGAAAGCGGCTCTCTGGCCTGTAACTGACACTGAGGCTCGAAAGCGTGGGGAGCAAACAGGATTAGATACCCTGGTAGTCCACGCCGTAAACGATGAGTGCTAGCTGTAGGGAGCTATAAGTTCTCTGTAGCGCAGCTAACGCATTAAGCACTCCGCCTGGGGAGTACGACCGCAAGGTTGAAACTCAAAGGAATTGACGGGGGCCCGCACAAGCGGTGGAGCATGTGGTTTAATTCGAAGCAACGCGAAGAACCTTACCAGGTCTTGACATACCAGTGCTATCCTTAGAGATAAGGAGTTCCTTCGGGACACTGGATACAGGTGGTGCATGGTTGTCGTCAGCTCGTGTCGTGAGATGTTGGGTTAAGTCCCGCAACGAGCGCAACCCTTATTACTAGTTGCCATCATTAAGTTGGGCACTCTAGTGAGACTGCCGGTGATAAACCGGAGGAAGGTGGGGATGACGTCAAATCATCATGCCCCTTATGACCTGGGCTACACACGTGCTACAATGGATGGTACAACGAGTCGCCAACCCGCGAGGGTGCGCTAATCTCTTAAAACCATTCTCAGTTCGGATTGCAGGCTGCAACTCGCCTGCATGAAGTCGGAATCGCTAGTAATCGCGGATCAGCACGCCGCGGTGAATACGTTCCCGGGCCTTGTACACACCGCCCGTCACACCACGGAAGTTGGGAGTACCCAAAGTAGGTTGCCTAACCGCAAGGAGGGCGCTTCCTAAGGTAAGACCGATGACTGGGGTGAAGTCGTAACAAGGTAGCCGTATCGGAAGGTGCGGCTGGATCACCTCCTTTCTAAGGAATATAAAAAAAGATGTTGTTCTACTTTATTCAGTTTTGAGGGGTCTATAAAGACCATACAAGCAGTCTTTTGATGCAAGATAGAGAAGATTGCGTTGAGAGAAGGGGCCTTAGCTCAGCTGGGAGAGCGCCTGCTTTGCACGCAGGAGGTCAGCGGTTCGATCCCGCTAGGCTCCATAAGATACGGAAGTATCTTGTCAACGAAGACGTAAAAATAGGAATTGATCATTGAAAACTAAATAACAATATCTTATAACGATAAATAAACCGAGAAATGTTTTAAACATTTCTGTAAAGCTGCGAATTATTTTAAATAGTTCGAAAAAACTTATACTTGTTTTAATGGCAAAGTTAATAAGGGCGCACGGTGGATGCCTTGGCATTAAGAGCCGAAGAAGGACGTGACTAACGACGATATTCTAGGGGGAGCAGTAAGTACGCATTGATCCCTAGGTCTCCGAATGGGGAAACCCACTATGTTATGCATAGTATCCGTAAGTGAATACATAGCTTACGTGAAGGTAACGCAGAGAACTGAAACATCTAAGTACCTGCAGGAAGAGAAAGTAAAAACGATTTCCTAAGTAGCGGCGAGCGAACGGGAAACAGGCCAAACCAAGAAGCTTGCTTCTTGGGGTTGTAGGACTGCAACGTGGACTTAAAGTTTATAGAAGAATTACCTGGGAAGGTAAGCCAAAGAGAGTAATAGCCTCGTATTTGAAATAGACTTTATACCTAGCAGTATCCTGAGTAGGGCTGGACACGCGAAATCCAGTTTGAATCCGGGAGGACCATCTCCCAAGCCTAAATACTCCTTAATGACCGATAGTGAACCAGTACCGTGAGGGAAAGGTGAAAAGAACCCCGGGAGGGGAGTGAAATAGCACCTGAAACCGTGTGCCTACAAGAAGTTCGAGCCCGTCAATGGGTGAGAGCGTGCCTTTTGTAGAATGAACCGGCGAGTTACGTTATGATGCGAGGTTAAGCTGAAGAGGCGGAGCCGTAGCGAAAGCGAGTCTGAATAGGGCGCTTTAGTATCATGATGTAGACCCGAAACCTAGTGACCTATCCATGAGCAGGTTGAAGGTGCGGTAAGACGCACTGGAGGACCGAACCAGGACACGTTGAAAAGTGTTTGGATGACTTGTGGATAGCGGAGAAATTCCAAACGAACTGGGAGATAGCTGGTTCTCTCCGAAATAGCTTTAGGGCTAGCGTCGCAATTTAAGTGTATTGGAGGTAGAGCACTGTTTGGATGAGGGGCCCATCTCGGGTTACCAATTTCAGATAAACTCCGAATGCTAATACACATGTGCGGCAGTCAGACTGCGAGTGCTAAGATCCGTAGTCGAAAGGGAAACAGCCCAGACCACCAGCTAAGGTCCCAAAATATATGTTAAGTGGAAAAGGATGTGGGGTTGCACAGACAACTAGGATGTTAGCTCAGAAGCAGCTATCATTCAAAGAGTGCGTAATAGCTCACTAGTCGAGTGACCCTGCGCCGAAAATGTACCGGGGCTAAACATATTACCGAAGCTGTGGATTTAATAATAATTAAATGGTAGGAGAGCGTTGTAATCAGCGATGAAGGTATACCGTGAGGGGTGCTGGAGCGATTACAAGTGAGAATGCCGGTATGAGTAGCGCAAGATAAGTGAGAATCTTATCCACCGTAAGACTAAGGTTTCCAGGGGAAGGCTCGTCCGCCCTGGGTTAGTCGGGACCTAAGGCGAGGCCGAAAGGCGTAGTCGATGGACAACAGGTTGATATTCCTGTACTAGTATTATAAGTGATGGAGGGACGCAGTAGGCTAAAGGGAGCCAGTTAATGGATTCTGGTCTAAGCAGTGAGGTGTGGAATGTGTCAAATGCATTTTCCTTTAACATTGAGCTGTGATGGGGAAGCAACTACGGTTGCGAAGCCCTTGATGTCACACTGCCAAGAAAATCTTCTAGCGTTTAATATAATACTACCCGTACCGCAAACCGACACAGGTAGTCGAGGCGAGTAGCCTCAGGTGATCGAGAGAACTCTCGTTAAGGAACTCGGCAAAATGACCCCGTAACTTCGGGAGAAGGGGTGCTGTACTATGTACAGCCGCAGTGAAAAGATCCAAGCAACTGTTTATCAAAAACACAGCTCTCTGCTAAACCGCAAGGTGATGTATAGGGGGTGACGCCTGCCCGGTGCTGGAAGGTTAAGAGGAGGGGTTAGACTTCGGTCGAAGCTCTGAATTGAAGCCCCAGTAAACGGCGGCCGTAACTATAACGGTCCTAAGGTAGCGAAATTCCTTGTCGGGTAAGTTCCGACCCGCACGAAAGGCGTAATGATTTGGATACTGTCTCAACGAGAGACTCGGTGAAATTTTAGTACCTGTGAAGATGCAGGTTACCCGCGACAGGACGGAAAGACCCCATGGAGCTTTACTGCAGATTGATATTGAGTACCTGTGAAGCATGTACAGGATAGGTAGGAGACTTTGACCTTGGGACGCTAGTTTCAAGTGAGTCGCTGTTGGGATACTACCCTTGCTTCATGGTTGCTCTAACCCACACGCATAATCGGCGTGGGAGACAGTGTCTGTCGGGCAGTTTGACTGGGGCGGTCGCCTCCTAAAGAGTAACGGAGGCGCCCAAAGGTTCCCTCAACATGGTTGGAAATCATGTGTAGAGTGTAAAGGTATAAGGGAGCTTGACTGCGAGAGCTACAACTCGAGCAGGTAGGAAACTAGGGCTTAGTGATCCGGTGGTACCGCATGGAAGGGCCATCGCTCAACGGATAAAAGCTACCCTGGGGATAACAGGCTTATCTCCCCCAAGAGTTCACATCGACGGGGAGGTTTGGCACCTCGATGTCGGCTCGTCGCATCCTGGGGCTGTAGTCGGTCCCAAGGGTTGGGCTGTTCGCCCATTAAAGCGGCACGCGAGCTGGGTTCAGAACGTCGTGAGACAGTTCGGTCCCTATCCGTCGCGGGCGTAGGAAATTTGAGAGGATCTGCCCTTAGTACGAGAGGACCGGGGTGGACTTACCGCTGGTGTACCAGTTGTTCCGCCAGGAGCACCGCTGGGTAGCTATGTAGGGAAGGGATAAGCGCTGAAAGCATCTAAGTGCGAAGCCCACCTCAAGATGAGATTTCCCATTCTTTATGAATTAAGAGCCCTGAGAGATGATCAGGTTGATAGGCTGGAAGTGGAAGTCCTGCGAGGGATGGAGCGGACCAGTACTAATAGCTCGAGGACTTTACCAAAGAATAGAACTTATGAGTTCAGCTTTACATATTTATTGTGAGATTGTTATTTAGTTTTGAGTGTTCAATACATTCAGACCATGATTTGGTATTCATTGCATAGGAGATACACCTGTTCCCATGTCGAACACAGAAGTTAAGTCCTATTACGCCGGAAGTAGTTGGGGGTTGCCCCCTGTGAGATATGGTAAATGCCAAGTGATTGGGAGTTTAGCTCAGCTGGGAGAGCATCTGCCTTACAAGCAGAGGGTCAGCGGTTCGATCCCGTTAACTCCCATAGGTTCCGTAGTGTAGCGGTTATCACGTCGCCCTGTCACGGCGAAGATCGCGGGTTCGATTCCCGTCGGAACCGTTTCAAGTAGAGATACTTGAAAGGAAATAGAAGAAATAGACTCGTTAGCTCAGTTGGTAGAGCATTTGACTTTTAATCAAAGGGTCGCTGGTTCGAGCCCAGCACGGGTCATACTTTAACATTAGGTTGAGGTATAAAGCGTAAAAGAACTTGTCAAGCGGATGTGGTGAAATTGGCAGACACGCTAGATTTAGGTTCTAGTGCTTTAGGGCGTGGGGGTTCAAGTCCCTTCATCCGCATTTCTTTTATAGCCGACTTAGCTCAGTTGGTAGAGCATCTGATTTGTAATCAGAGGGTCGCGTGTTCGAATCATGTAGTCGGCATTACTTTAACTGTTCGGACCTTCGGGTACAGCTAAAGGATTTCAAGCGTTGCGAACGTAGTTCAGGGGTAGAACACAACCTTGCCATGGTTGGGGTCGCGAGTTCGAATCTCGTCGTTCGCTTTGTTAGTTCTCCCTTAGTGGGAGATTTTCCATATTTTGCCGGGGTGGCGGAACTGGCAGACGCACAGGACTTAAAATCCTGCGAAGGGTAACCTTCGTACCGGTTCGAAACCGGTCCTCGGCATCATTAGCACCAAGAGTTGCATGACTCTTGGTGTTTTATATTGCACTTTTTAGTTAAGCTTCAGTATAAACAAGTGGTACAAGTAGTAAAAAGATAAGCGTTAAACGAAATTTATTCTAGAAATTTAATATTGAAGAACCAGTTAAAATATTTATTTAGCTGGTTTTTTGTTTTTGTGAAGAAAGTGAAGTTCCTATGTTAACTATCAGATAATTTTTATAAATTACTTTAGTGTAAAAATAAGTGTGCTTATATTCTAGTTAGTTTGGTAAAATGTCATTTTTCAATCTGTAACTTAAAAAATGTCTAGATTTTCTATTATGTTTTATAAATTTAAAGAACAAAAATAATTTGATAAATAAAATTATTCTGTGCTGTGGTATCCTACTGTTAGGAGTAGAACACCAGCTAAGAAGGGGGAAAGCATAAAAACTAAAGATAAGAGGTTCAGGACTTGCTTAGAGAGGAGAGAAATGCAAGATGGCAGAAAATAATTTAGATAAAGAACAGCTTGAAGAGTTATTCCATTCACTTCAACATATTGTTTGGAAGAACAGTCATTTAATTAAAATAAATTTTTGGACAATGGATGATTATCAGCAAGAAGGGCGACTAGTTTTATACCATTTACTTGAAGATGGCGTGACACAGGAAAAACTATTTTGCCATTTTAAAGTGCGATATAAGCAACGGTTGATTGATATAAAAAGACGAGAAAGAGCATTTAAGCGGGGTTTTGATTGTGGGGCTGGTTTAGATATATATGAATATTCTGATGCCCTTAAAGGCAAAGCTACCAGTCCTGAATATAACTTAATTTCAGTTACTTTACTTGAAGAGGTTCATCAAAGTTTGAGTTTGAGATACCGTAATTTATTGGAGAATCATCTGTCAGGAGTGGAGTTGCATCGAATGGAAAAATACCGTTTAAAGGAAAAAATCAAGAGAATACTCTATGAAGAAGAATGACTTTTAATCCAAAGCTTGTACAGAAAGTTTTGTTCAAATTGTGATATAATTACTTTATTACTAAATAAAAATTTATAGGAGATTTCCAGAAAATGGCAAAATTGACTGTTAAAGATGTAGATCTTAAAGGTAAAAAAGTTCTTATTCGTGTGGACTTCAATGTCCCACTTAAAGATGGCGTAATTACTAATGATAACCGTATCACTGCAGCACTTCCAACAATCAAGTATGTACTTGAACAAGGCGGACGTGCAATTCTCTTCTCTCACCTTGGACGTGTTAAAGAAGAAGCAGACAAAGCTGGTAAATCTCTTGCTCCAGTAGCAGCAGCTTTGGGTGAAAAATTGGGCAAAGAAGTTGTCTTCCCTGGTGCTACACGTGGTGCTGAGTTGGAATCTGCTATTGCTGAATTAAAAGATGGCGATATCTTGCTTGTTGAAAACACTCGTTTTGAAGATGTTGATGGCAAAAAAGAATCTAAAAATGATCCTGAACTTGGTAAATACTGGGCTTCACTCGGAGATGGTATCTTCGTAAATGATGCTTTCGGTACTGCTCACCGTGCACATGCTTCAAACGTTGGTATTTCTGCAAACGTTGATAAAGCCGTTGCTGGTTTCTTGCTTGAAAACGAAATTGCTTATATCCAAGAAGCAGTTGAAAACCCAGTTCGTCCATTTGTAGCGATCCTTGGTGGTTCAAAAGTTTCAGATAAAATCGGTGTTATCGAAAACTTGCTCAGCAAAGCTGACAAAGTTATCATCGGTGGTGGTATGGCTTACACATTCTTCAAAGCTCAAGGCATCGAAATCGGTGATTCATTGGTTGAAGAAGACAAACTTGACTTGGCAAAAGAATTGCTTGAAAAAGCAGAAGGTAAACTTATCTTGCCAGTTGACTCAAAAGAAGCTAACGCTTTTGCTGGTTATACTGAAGTTAAAGACACTGAAGGTGAAGCAGTTGATGCTGGATTCCTTGGTCTTGATGCTGGTCCTAAATCAGTTGAACGTTTTGCTAAAGAACTTGAAGGTGCTAAAACTGTTGTATGGAATGGCCCTATGGGTGTCTTTGAAAACCCTGACTTCCAAGCAGGTACTATTGGCGTAATGGATGCAATCATTGCTCAACCAGGAGTTAAATCTATCATCGGTGGTGGTGATTCAGCTGCAGCAGCAATCAACCTTGGCCGTGCAGATAAATTCTCATGGATCTCTACAGGTGGTGGTGCTTCTATGGAACTTCTTGAAGGTAAAGTTCTTCCAGGACTTGACGCCCTTACAGAAAAATAATCAGATAAAAAACAGACCAAGGTCTGTTTTTTTGATACAATAATATCATGAAGAAAATCACAGTAAAAAAGCAGGCGGCGTCCAAACTTCGTCGTGCTTTCCCGTTAATTGTTGAAGAAGACTTAAAAAGTCTCCCACAGGAAGATTCTTTTGTCGATTTTGTAGACGAAAAAGAAAACTTTTTGGGAAGAGGGTACTTATCAAAGCAAAATAAAGGGGCAGGATGGCTCTTGACTCAAGCACAAGAGAAGATAAATCAAACCTTCTATAAAACCAAGTTTGAAGCTGCAAAAGCTGCGCGACTAGCTTTCTTTCAAGATGAACTGACGACAGCTTTCCGTATTTTTAATGGTGAAGGTGACGGGCTAGGTGGACTGACTGTTGATTATTATGCGGAGTATGCTGTTTTTAGTTGGTACAATACCTTTATCTATGAACAACGGGCAATAATTATTGCAGCTTTTCAAAAGGTTTATCCAGAAATCAAAGGTGCATACGAAAAAATTCGTTTTGAAGGACTTAACTTTGAGTCACAGCATATCTATGGGCAAACTGCTCCCGAACCTTTGGCTGTCATGGAAAATGGTGTGACTTACGCCACATACATGAATGAAGGCTTGATGACGGGGATTTTTCTGGATCAGAAAAATGTTCGAGGTGTTTTGTCTAATGGTTCAGTTGCTGGCAAAACAGTTCTTAATATGTTCAGCTATACTGGTGCTTTTTCTGTAGCAGCTGCCTTTGGTGGCGCCAGTCAGACGACTTCGGTGGATCTCGCAAAACGTTCACTGGAGAAGACACGTGAGCAATTCTCTATGAATGGTATTGATCCCGAGACACAAAAAATCTATGTGATGGACGTCTTTGGCTATTTTAACTATGCTAAGAAAAAAGAGATGAGTTATGATGTCGTGGTTTTAGATCCACCAAGTTTTGCTCGTAATAAGAAAAAGACCTTTTCGGTTGCGAAAAATTATGGAGAGCTCGTTCAAGAAGCTGTAGATATTTTAAATGAGCAGGGCCTCTTGATTGCGTCGACCAACGCAGCCAACGTGAACCGGAGCAAGTTTCGTCAGATGGTTGAGCAAGCATTGAAAAGTAAAGGTGTAGCGTTTGATATTCTACAAGAGGAACACTTGCCTTCTGACTTCAGAGTTGCTGAATCATTTCCTGAAGGGGATTATTTGAAAGTGCTGTTTATCCAGCTCCATAAATAAAAACAAAAAGTATAAAATAAAACACATGTTCAAAGGGACATGTGTTTTCATTTTATCTAGAGAGGTAAGAAGCTCACCAACAGCAATAAGAAGACGATCAGGACAAGTCCACTCACTCCAACTTTGTTGTGAGACAAGAGTGCCATATATTCACGGATAAGAGCAGTAGGTAAAAAGTAGAAAGCTGTCGGTGCCCCAACTCCCTCTGCTTTGAGATGGACTCTACGCGCGTATAGTCGGGCACGCAGTACATGGTAGTTATTTGTTGAAAAGATAACAACAGGCTGGGCTTTACCATCCTGAGCATGGGGTTGCCAGTCTTCTTCAATGCGTTGTTTTGAAAAGAGCATGTTTTCATAAGTTGTTGTAGATTGATCTTCCATGATGATGCTCTCTTGAGGGATATGCTGCGAGACAAGATATTTTCTCATGGCATAAGCTTCAGAAACAGGCTCGTCAGCTCCTTGACCACCGCTGACTATGAACTTTGAAGATGGATTTTTATAAAAATATTCGATGCCTTTATCTAAACGACTTTTTAGTAGTGGTGGAACCTCCTCGCTCGTAATGCCTGAACCTAAAACAATAATATAGTCGATTTGCTTTTTAACAGGGAACATCTGATACATCCAAGAGTAGAACAGGTAAGCAAGAAAGATAAATGTAAGTATTAAATCAAGCAACAAGATGAAGATGAGGATAATATTAAGTGCTAAAGGAACGTTTATAACCCCAGTAATCAAAAAGAGAAACAGAGGAATGCTAATGATTAAGTTCAATCCTAAGACCGCAGAAAGTTTAGCAGTCAAACTTTTACCCTCTTTTGTACGCATGGTTTGCGAGTTAAAGATAAGGTAAATACAAATGCCTAAAAAGATTAAAGGAAGCAGCAGATAGAAAATACCTAGTGCAAGCATAGAACCTTGAGGGCTTTTCTGATCAAGAAAAACCAAGGCTAAAATCAATAGAGTAAAGAAGGAGAGAAGCAGTCCCGCAGAAAAGAGTAAACCACCGAAAATACTGCGGTCCTTATATTTGGTCAGGAGAAAGCCCCCTGCAGCAAGTGCGAGAAAGAAGAATAAATAAAGCATAATGTCCTCCAATAAATAATTTTAGTAGAACAGGAGGCAGGCGAATAAACTCAATAGGTATATCGTCTAAATGTATTTTACCAATGTTCTCACTGAAAACTTTTGTTTTAATTTGTGTAAAGAAAAAGCACCAGTTAAATAACAAGTGCTTTTAAGATAGATGCGGAAGGCGGGACTTGAACCCGCACAGCCAAGATAGGCCACAGGATCCTTAATCCTGCGCGTCTGCCAATTCCGCCACTTCCGCGAATTGGTACTTAAATATAATACCATTTCGTTAGAAAGAATGCAAGAATTAACTTGTTTTCTGAAGACTTTCAGTAATAATGTTCAGTATTTCATATATGAAGCTGCTTCGGCAGCGTGGCTTCCTGCGACATGGCCGGTAACAAAAGCACAAGTGATGTTATAGCCACCCGTGTAACCATTGATGTCTAAAAGCTCTCCTGTCATATAGAGACCAGGAGTTATCTTGCTTTCCATCGTTTTAGGATTGATTTCTTTGAGGTGCACACCACCACCGGTGACAAAAGATTTTTCGATAGGGAAAGTTTTATCAATTTTGATAGGAAAAGCTTTGAGTATCTGACTGAGTTTTTCCAGTTGTTTTTCGGTCAATTGTTTAGCAGGCATATCTGCATCAATTTGGACGTGATCCAACAAGAAGAGTAAAAAGCGTTCCTGAGTTAAGTATGAAAAGGCATTTTTTGCTGCTTTTCCATTGTCATGAGCAGTTTGTTGCAATTCATGTAGGAGTTGAGCTGCAGATTTTTCAGGAAAACTATCGAGTTCTACAGTGACACTTTCTGCACCTTTTGCAAGCTCTTGGTTAATAAAACTTGAGCAACGCAGCGCAGCTGGACCACTGATACCAAAGTGTGTAAAGAGCATGTCCATCTGCTGCTCAACCAGCGTTTTCCCTTTAGAATTAAGCACACTTAAACGTATATCACGAAGAGAAATGCCCTGTAAAGTTTTGTCACTGATAAATTTTTCAGAAGACATCAAAGGTGATTCTGTCGGGTAGAGTGAAGTGATCGTGTGTCCCGCACTCTTCGTGAGTGTATAGCCATCTCCCGTAGAACCTGTAGAAGGATAAGCGCGTCCCCCAGTGGATAAGACAATACAAGAAGCCTCAAAACTATCAGACTCGGTTTCAAGACCTTGAATAGCGCCGTTCTCTATATTAAGTTGCGTAACGGCAGAGCTTGGGAAATAATCGACTTTTAGTGCGTTTATTTTATCAAAAAGAGCATCCACAATCGTTCTTGATTTATCAGTGACAGGGAACATTCGCCCGTGATCTTCTTCTTTTAGAGCGATACCGTTCTTTTCAAAGAAGTCAATAATATCAAGGTTAGAAAATTGTGCAAAGGCGCTGTGTAAGAAGCGGCCGTTTCCTGGTACATGGGAGATAATCTCATCAACAGAGTGACTATTGGTCACATTACAACGCCCACCACCTGTCATCAAGAGTTTCTTTCCTACTTTTTTATTTTTATCTATTAAAGCTGTATGGGCACCATTTTCAGCAGCAGCAATAGCAGCCATCATGCCTGAAGGGCCAGCCCCCACAACAATTACATCATATTTTTTCATAACTTAATTATAGCATAGATTAACTTTGGGATTTTATGGAATAACTTTCTAAAAACAAAAAGAGCTCCTGTGGCAGAGCTCTTGATAGAGAGAAAACAGTGCTTAAGACAAAAAACTAGAGGAGGTTATGCTTTTCTAAAAAGTCATGGGCAACAGCTGCAGGGTCTTTTTGTTCAACATTGACCGCATAGTTCATATCAATCATTTCTTGATTCGTAATCTGTCCGGCTAACTTGTTTAAGATTTGTTCTAACTGAGGATGTTTTTTCAGCAATTCCTTACTCATCAATGGTGCAGCCTGATAAGGCGGGAAAAGATTCTTGTCATCTTTTAATACAGTAAGCTGATATTGCTTGATTTGACTATCCGTAGAATAGACTTGAGCCACATCGATATTGCTGTTTTTTAAAGCGTTATAGATGAGACTCGTTTGCATAGTCTTAACATCAAAGTTTAAACCATATAAACTCTGTATGCCTTTGTAACCATCTTGTCGGTTTGCAAACTCTAAGTCGAATCCCGCTTTGACTGAAGGTAAACGGCTCAGATCTGAAATGTTTTTAAGATTATGTTTTTGTGCATAGCTGGTTTTAACAGCTAAGGCATAAGTATCTTGAAATTCCATCGGTGAAAGATAAATAAAGTTATCAAGTTTATCAATACCAGCGCGTGCCTCCTCATAGACTTTTTCTGGATCCGTAGATTGAGTCGGCTGTTTTAAAAAGGTCGTTAAGACAGTCCCTGAAAACTCGGGGTAAATATCTATCTTATCAGACTTCAAAGCATTGTAGAGGAAAGTAGTGTCACCAAAGTTAGGTTTAAGCGTTACCTCGATATCACTGTTCTTTTCGATTACTTCCTTATACATATTAATCAAGAGCGTCGGCTCAGCGCCCAACTTACCCGCAATAGTAATCTGCGGATGATTAGTCGCTTGGGGGTTGTAGTAGGAGCCAAGGAGCAGTAAGAAACCAGCAAAGAAGCTGATCAAGATTGTCCGAATCTTGGCTTTTTCTAAGAAGCGAAGCAAGGTTGAGAAGAGAACCGCCAGCAAAGCAGAAGAAATCGCTCCAATCAAGATAAGATACACATCATTGGAATTTATCCCTAGAAGGATAAAATTACCAAGTCCACCTGCTCCGATAAGAGCAGCTAGAGTAGCTGTACCAATAATCATGACGGCACTGGTCCGGATACCTGCCATAATGAAGGGCATAGCAAGGGCCAACTCAAATTTCATCAAGCGTTCTCGACGGTTCATACCAAAAGCAGTTGCTGCCTCAATCAGTGACTTATCAATTTGTTGGAGTCCCGTATAGGTGTTTTGAATAATGGGAAAGAGAGCATACACCACTAGGGCCACGATAGCCGGGAGTGAGCCTATCCCGATAAAAGGGATTAAAAGTCCTAAAAGAGCTAAGCTGGGAATGGTCTGAAAAATCCCTGTGATTTGCAGCAAGGGCTCAGCCATCTTCGGATAACGTCTTAACAAAAGAGCGAGAGGGAGGGCAATCAAAATAGCAATAAATAGCGAAATCAGTGAAATCTGAATATGCTGCAGTAACGCCTGCCAAAACTGATGTTCTTGCTGCTGAAAAGTGGTAATCAAATTATTCATGAGTCTTTACCTCCATCTTTTTCAAAACATCAGACAATGGAGTATCTTCCGAAAAGTCCTGCTCTTGGAGTACTTTTTCGAGATTTTTTAGCTTGTACTGAGAAAAGTCTTGCTGATAGTCCGTAAAAAAGTCCGCCACAAAGTCATTAGCAGGGGCACTCAAAATTTCTTGAGGAGGACCAACCTGCTGGAGTTCTCCGTCTTTGATGATTGCGATACGATCCGCCATCGCCATGCCTTCCGCCATATCGTGTGTGACAAAGACTGTTGTAATCTGTAGAGTTTTTTGTAAATCCTTAACAAGATCTTGCAGTTGTTTACGAGAGATGGGGTCAAGAGCGGAAAAAGGCTCATCCATTAAAATGATTTTAGGTTTACAAGCTAGCGCGCGTAAAATACCGACCCGTTGAGCCTCTCCACCAGAAAGTTCGTGCGGGTAACGATTGAGATATTTATCTGCATCAAGTCCCACTAAGGGCAGTAACTCGAGTACACGGACACGGACTTCACTTTTACTCCAGCCTTTCATGGTAGGTATGATACCGACGTTTTCTAAAACGGTCATGTTAGGAAAGAGCGCAATCTGCTGTAACACATAGCCTATCTGCAAACGCAAATCACGTAAATTGATTGATTGTATATTTTGATCGTCAATAAAAATTTGTCCTTGGTTAGGCTCAATTAAACGATTAATCATTTTGAGTAAGGTTGTTTTCCCACCACCAGAAGATCCAGCAAGTACAAAAAATTCATGACTTTCAATGGATAAGTTAATATCAGAAAGTACGGCTTTATCCCCGTAGCTTTTAGTAACATTTTTAAATGTAATAGTCATAGTGCAATTTTACCATTTTATCGAACGCATCTTCTGTGAAATGCTTACTGATTTTTCCAGCAAGGACGGTTTTCTTTTTATTATTACTTATGTAATCTATATGAAATCATTTTAACCTTAGAGAAACAAATGTTAAAATATTATGAGAGAGATTCTTAGTTTATTTTAAAAGACTTGACGGGGTGAACGTGATGACTTATAATCGACCAGCACAGCACAGCACAGCACAGCACAGCACAGCACAGCACAGCACAGCACAGCACAGCACAGCACAGCACAGCACAGCACAGCACAGCACAGCACAAGCGGTAGACACCCGCCTCTTTTTACTTGCACCTAAACGCTCGGGACCTCTGGAGCGCTTTTTTCGTGGCCCGCCCAAAGCGAGAGACACGAAAGTTTGAAGTCAAAAGATAAAAAAGATAAATCAAGAAAGAAAGGGTATCACTATGACACCAGAAAAGAAAAAGAACCGGAGATTACGCAATTATGTCCTTCTCTCCCTCCTCTTGCTCCTCATCGGAGGCACCTATGCCTTTACCGCCTTTAACCAGCGGGCCATCAATGACCGAGAAAACCAAATCGAGATTAACGTGGGTGGCCGTGTTCACGACTACTATAACCGCGACACCGAAAACAAAGATGTCTTTGTCGAAAACTACGGCGAACGTCCCATCATGGCCCGTATCCGTTTGACGGAGTTTTTAGAAACCCGACAAACAGGTCAAGACAGCTGGACTCAGCTTGTAGCGGGAACAGAGCGTAACAACTTGGACTCTTGGACCACATGGATGCCCAATGCCACCAATATCAATGACCGACTGAACACCGACCCGTCCAATGCTTTTGACCGCTACGCCCGCCTGACTTTTGGCTGGAGCCGTGAAGGACGAGATGCGCCATGGTACATGCCAACCTTCAACCATGACAACATGGACCAGATGACAGCCGCCGCAGGTCATGCCCGGGACTACATCGCAGGAGGCGGTGCAACAGACGGCACGACCGATGGTGCCACGCACCCCGGAGATGGGACCGACGATTACTGGTCAGAAACAGACAGCTTTGATAATACCGCAGGCACGTGGCCGGGCGAAACGATTACCAATGATGCGGCTCAAAACCTCCACCAACAACGTGCCCCAATGACCATCGAACAGTGGGCGCAACTCCAACCTTACCAACAGATTGGTGACTTCTGGGTCGTGGACCACCAAACAGGCTGGGCTTACTGGGCCTCGCTCCTAGAACCGGGCGAAGCGACTTCTTACCTGCTGGATGCGGCAGAGATGACGGCGGCTATCGAAGACACAGTCTTCAATGGCTCTTACTACTATGGTATCCATGTGGAGAGCGGACTGGTCAGTCCCGACAATAGTGACGACTTCCTGCCTGAGGGTCATGACCGCTTAGCCGACTTCCTCACAGGTATCCGTAACAATGCCATGGATGGGGAAGGCTCGAACCCGCGTGCTGATGTGGATTCTCCACCCTCTGCTTTTAACTTTGAGGCTATGCTTCCGGGCCGTGTCTTTACTATGAGCGGTGTAGAGTACCGCTACCTTGAGCAACAAGGGGATAACCATCTCATCATTCGTAACGAACCTATCCGTGACACAAGCTTTAATGAGCAAGGAAATGTTTTAGCGGATTTCTATGACAACCTCAACCCAGACGTTCAAGCAATCGTTCAGCCTGTATCTATACCAGAGGATGTACCAAGTATCACGGATGCTCAAGCTGCGCCTTGGGGAGGTTCAGGAGAACGTTGGTTGCCTGCGGAGTGGAGCACTGCACGCTTTGCGGCAGTCCGAGCAGATAGAACAAGTGTAGCGGCTTCTGGTGGCACTTCACAAGCCTTTGCCCTTTCCCTCGCCGATGTAGTTCACTTATCCACTGAAGAAGGGCCTTTCCCTTACCATGCGGCTCGTACAGGTGCCCGTAGAAGCTTTTGGTGGTTACGTACCCCTAGCTCTACAGCCTCTATGTGGTATGTAACGTGGTCAAGCATTGCAGGCCGATTGGATGGCCGTGGTTCCGTAAGCGTTAGCAATGCTGGTGGCGGAGTCCGCCCAGCCCTCATCATCAGCAACCCTTAGGTAAAATCCCTTACTTCAAGAACTGAAAGGACAAAATAAAAAATCCCTCATGAGGGATTTTTATTTAAAACCATTTTCTAAAATTTCAATCACACTTAAAATCTGTGCGTCGGACACTAATTTATCAGCTCCATGAACCAAGCTCTCATAAGCTGCATCATATACACGCCCATAATCACCAGAAACTGATGGAATAGTTTTTTCGATACGGTCACCATTTTGGTTATAGTAAGTTAACTGAGCAAAATCTTGCGGTGTGTCAGTACCGAAGTCCTCGGCGCTTGGTAAAATCCCAACTTTAAGATCGTTTTCTTGTTGGTCCACATTCTCTTTTATCAAAGTACCACGGGAGCCGTAGAGTGTCCATTTTGGTCGATTAATAGCAGCGAGTTCGGTCGCTTGGACTGTGGCACGGAAATTCTTGTAAAGCAAGTTTACAGAGAAGTAATCATCCACAGCCTCTGTATCACGTGTTGCTCGGATATCGTACTGCACCGTTTCAGGTTTACCAAAGAGCGAAACCATCTGATCTACCATGTGTACACCATGACCATACCATGCACCATCAAAGTTTTTACCCGGACTTGCGTCATGTGGGCGATAGTGGTCCATTGTGACTGTAAGGTCAATCAAGTCTCCCAAATAACCTGTTTCCAAAACTTTTTTGACAGTCAAAAAGTCGCTGTCAAAACGACGGTTTTGGAAAGGCATAAAGAAGAGTCCTTTTTCTTGTGCGATTTGCACAAGTTCTTTTGCTTGCTCGAGAGTTTCCACAAGTGGTTTATCGCAGATAACGTTTTTCCCTCCAAGCAGAAGCTTTTTGCTTGTCTCATAGTGGGCAGAACCGGGTGTAACAACGACAACTAAGTCAATTGTTGCATCATTGATAATATCATTGATATCTGTGGAAAAAACAGTCCCCTCTGCTTCAAGAAGCGCCTGCTCGGGACGTTTTCCTAACGTGCGGTTGACAATGCGAGAAATATTGAAATATTCACGAGTCTTAACATAAGGAATATGGTAGCGATTGGTGGACTTACCAAACCCTACATAAGCAATGTTTAACTTTTTCATGCTTTTTTCTCTTTTTTCTTCTTGTCTAGATGTTGTTTTTTTAATTCTTCGATTTTTGACAGTTTGTCTGTCTTCGTATTTGAATTTTTTTCGTGGAATTTTTGGACAGATGCCTGCCCTTTATAGTCTAACTGATACTTTCCCATGCTGTACTTTCTTTCTTTACTTTACAAGTCGACGCTCGAAGGCGTCTGAGGAGATGCCTTCACTTAAAATTTTCTTTGCCCATTCTTTAGCTGAAAATAGAGAATGATCACGATAATTTCCACATTCTTTTTCTGCCACACCGGGAACATCATCCCAAGTGAAACTATCTCCGGCGAGTTCTTCTAAAGAAGAAGTGATGACTTTAGCGATTTGTTCTGCTGTTGGTTGGCCCCACATAATCATATGGAAACCTGTACGGCAGCCAAAAGGAGAAAAGTCAATCATGCCGTCAATACGGTCACGGATCAAACTTGCCATAGAGTGTTCAATCGTATGTAAACCGCTCGTAGGGATTTCACCATGATTAGGCTGTACAAAACGTACATCAAAGTTTGTGATGATGTCGCCTTTAGGCCCTGTTTCGGTACCGATTAAACGCACATAAGGTGCGAGTACTTTTGTATGATCGAGTTGGAATGATTCTACTTCTGCCATTTTTTACCTCCAGTCTACTTTATTTCTCTATTTTAACATTTTTAAACCAAAATTTTTTTGTCTGGCCTCGTAAAGTGATAGAATGAAGCTAGAAGATAGAGAAAAGGAGAAATTATGTCACTTACAGAAACTTACACACTCTCAAATGGTATAAAAATTCCTAAAGTTGGCTTTGGGACTTGGCAATCAAAAGATGGGGAAGAAGCCTATCAAGCTGTTAAAACAGCCTTAGAAGTTGGCTATCGCCATATTGATACGGCAGCTGTTTATGGCAATGAAGAATCCGTGGGTCGTGCGATTAAAGACAGTGGTATACCGCGCGAAGATTTGTTTATCACAACTAAACTTTGGGCTTTAGGTACAACTGAAGATGCCAAGGCTGCGCTTGATGAAAGCTTGCAAAAACTCGGTTTGGACTATGTGGATCTTTATCTGATTCACTGGCCAAATCCAAAGGCTTTTCGTCCGAATTTTGCTGAGCGCAACGCGGCTGTTTGGAAAGCAATGGAAGAAGGCGTAAGAGAAAAGAAAGTACGTGCTATTGGAGTATCTAACTTCCATCCACGTCACTTGGAACCTTTACTTGAAGTTGCTGAGATTAGACCAGTGGTCAATCAAATCATGGTCAATCCTTCAGACCAACAAGAAGAAGTTGTTGCTTTTAATAAAGCGCATGATATTTTGACAGAAGCTTACAGCCCACTGGGAACAGGCCGTATTTTTGCCGTCTCAGAGTTGGAAGATATTGCAGCTAAGTATGGAAAAACAGTGGCACAAGTGGTTCTACGTTGGAGTTTACACAAAGGCTACCTACCTTTACCAAAATCAGTAACAGCAAGTCGTATCAAGGAAAACGCAGATATTTTTGACTTTGAACTGACAGATGAAGACATCACTTTTATTGATAGCCTTCATGGGAAAGCAGGCCTCGCTAGAAATCCAGACGAAGTTGATCATTAAGATGTTTAATAGAAAAAGAGCACTCAAATTTAAAGATTTGAGTGTCTTTTTTTATAATTGGCAGAATATAGACAACAAGAATAAGCGGGGATTAAATTAGTGTTTTAATTCACATAATCATTGCCAAAAACAAATGAAAGTGCTATCATATACATGATAAAGATTTCACAAAGGAGAAACAATATGAAAATCGGTGTAATTAAAGACCCTAAACAAGGTGAAGCGCGTGTAGGGATGACTCCAGAAAATGTCAAGATTCTCGTCGAAGCGGGAAATGAAGTATTTGTAGACAGCAACGCAGGCGCGGGCTGCGGTTTTACAGATGAGCTTTATAAGGCAGCTGGTGGTCAAATCGTGGACACTGAAACTGCTTGGGAAGCAGAACTCATTGTTAAAGTCAAAGAACCAATGGAATCGGAATATAAATACTTCAAGCCAGGTCAAATTATTTGGGGCTTCCTTCATTTAGCAGCAAACAAGGCGTGTGTTGAAAAAATGATGGAAGTGGGCGTAACCGCTATTTCTGGTGAAAATATATCAATCAATGGCGTGCTTGAACTTCTTAAACCGATGTCAGCTATCGCTGGTCGTCGCGCGGTTAATATTGGTCAGTACTACCTCGAAAAACAACATGAAGGTGAAGGGATTCTCTTGCCGGGTATCGAAGGCATCGAAGCAGGAACGGTTGTCATCTTTGGTGGAGGAAATGCCGCAGAAAATGCTGCAGACATGGCTGTAGCTTTGGGATGTAAAGTTATTATTATTGAGCTTGGCGATGCCCGTATTGCACAGCTTAAAGAGCGCTATGCAGGTAAGACTGTTGAGATTGTGAAATCAACTACGGAAGCTTTGGAAGAAAACATTAAACTTGCGGATGTTTTCATTTCAACTATCTTGATTCCAGGGGCTAAGCCACCAAAACTGGTTAAAGAATATATGGTTGAATCAATGAAACCAGGTTCTGTTATTGTAGATATTGCTATCGACCAAGGTGGGACGGTTGAAACAATCGATCACGCCACTAACCATGCAGATCCTGTATTCATCAAGCATGGCATCATCCACTACGCTGTGCCAAATATGCCGGGTGCAACACCTCGTACAGCGACCATTGCCTTGGCACAAGGTAATATTTCCTTCCTCAAAGAAATTTCGGTTAAAGGTTTAGATGAAGCCTTGAAATCAAAAGAGCTCCTTTCAGGATTAAGCGTTTATAAAGGTAAAGTTGTTTCCAAAGCACTCGCTGATTCAATCGACGTTACATATACGGAACTTTAAAAAGAAATCTAAGGAAAAAGAACTATGTCAAATCTAGCAAATCTGCCAATCACAATTAAAGATATTAAAAAAGCTCAAAATACTGTCAAACAATATGCGCGTGAAACACCATTGATTCAGTCTATGTTCTTGACTGCTAAAACTGGCGGGGAAGTCTACTTGAAACTTGAAAATATGCAATTAACAGGCTCATTCAAGTTCCGTGGTGCTTTCAACAAAATTGCCCAATTATCTCAAGAAGAAAAAGACCGTGGCGTAATCGCTTGTTCAGCGGGGAATCACGCACAAGGTGTTGCCTTAACTTCAAAACTTTTGGGAATTAAGAGTATCATTGTTATGCCCAAAGGAGCACCACAAGCTAAAGTAGACGCAACCCGTGGCTATGGAGCAGAAGTAATGCTTGAAGGTGAGCAATTCGATGATTCTAAAGCATTTTGTGAAGCTTATGCGAAAGAAAATAATATTACCTATATCCCTCCTTATGATGATGCAGAAGTAATGGCTGGCCAAGGGACCATTGGTTTGGAAATCTTGGATCATCTTTGGGATGTAGACACTGTGCTTGTGCCAGTAGGCGGAGGCGGCTTAATTTCAGGGATTGCCGTAGCTTTAAAATCTTTCAATCCTAATATCCAAGTTATTGGGGTGCAAGCTGAGAACTGTCATGGGATGACAGCATCCTTTAAGGAACGCAAAAAAGTGCATCATGATGAGGCTCCCACAATAGCGGATGGATGTCATGTGGCTTATCCTGGAGATTTAACCTTTGAGGTTGTGAACCAAATCGTTGATAATATGGTTCTTGTTACAGAGTCTGAAATTGAGCTTGCGATTAAAGATTTAATCCAGCGTACGAAGATTGTTGTGGAGGGTGCGGGTGCCCTTGCAACAGCAGCTATCCTTTCAGGCAAAGTAGACGAATATGTGAAAGGTAAGAAAGTTGTTTCTATCGTTTCAGGTGGGAATGTTGACTTGGCACGTATCGAAGATATTGTGGACCATTTTCTGATTGCTAATGACAATGAACAATAATCTTCCTCACTTGCCTTAACTAAAAACAAATAAGCTCTGAATATTTCAGGGCTTTTTTGTTTTTAGATAGTTCAGTCTTTTTTTAATCGTGAGACAATTTACCTAAAAATCACAAAATTCACAAAGTCATGTAATTTAAATTAAAATATAATCAAAACGCAAAAAACACTTGCGTGCTTATCTGAAAAGTGTTACACTTATTGTAAACGGTTACAGAAAGCGTAACCAAATATTGAAAGAAGGTTATAGAATGACTTCAAAAGTTTTAACACAGTTCCTTGAAAAAGGCCTTGGAGACCTTAAAGAAAAGGGTTTACTCAATACTATTGACGTTTTAGATAGTGCCAATGGACCCGAAATTACGGTTGCAGGCAAGAAGATGATTAACCTGGCTTCAAATAACTATTTGGGATTTGCCACTCGCCCAGAGTTGATTCAAGCAACGAAAGATGCCACAGATAAATATGGAGCGGGAGCCGGCGCTGTACGTACAATTAACGGGACACTCGACATTCACATTGAGCTGGAAAAAACGATTGCTGAGTTTAAAGGTACGGAAGCCGCAATTGCATTTCAATCTGGTTTCAATTGTAACATGGGAGCCATTAGCGCAGTCATGAAAAAAGGTGATGCGATTCTTTCTGATGAACTTAACCATGCTTCTATTATTGACGGATGTCGTCTCTCTGGCGCTAAAATAATTCGTTTGAAACACCAAGATATGGCTGATCTCGAAGCGAAAGCAAAAGAAGCAACAGAATCAGGTGAATACAACAAAGTTATGTATATCACAGATGGTGTTTTCTCCATGGATGGTGATGTGGCAAAACTTCCCGAGATTGTCAAAATTGCTGAAAAATACGATTTAATTACTTATGTTGATGATGCACACGGTTCAGGTGTGATGGGCGGCGGTGCCGGTACCGTGAAACATTTTGGCTTGCAAGATAAGATTGACTTCCAAATCGGTACACTCTCTAAAGCAATTGGTGTAGTAGGGGGCTATGTAGCGGGAACACAACTTTTGGTGGACTGGCTTAAATCACAAGGGCGTCCTTTCCTCTTCTCAACTTCTTTGACACCTGGTGCAGCTGCAGCAGCAAAAGAAGCCTTTGTCTTAATGCATGATCACCCCGAATACGTCGAAACACTATGGGACAATGCAAAATACTTCAAAGCGGAACTTCAAAAAGCTGGTTTTGACACAGGCGTGTCTGAAACACCAATCACACCCGTTATCTTAGGAGATGAAGCAAAAACGCAAGAGTTCTCTAAGAAATTAATTGAAAACGGAGTGTATGTGAAACCTATCGTCTTTCCAACTGTACCTCTGGGCACAGGGCGCGTGCGTGCGATGCCAACAGCAGCACATACAAAAGAAATGCTAGATGAAGCTGTTGCAGTTTTTGCCAAAGTAGGTAAAGAAATCGGTTTGATTTAAATTAACGTAAAAAGAGAATTATTTCCTGTTACAAATAAACATATATTAGATATATTGGAGAAGATAAAATGAAAAAAGTACTCATCACAGGCGCACTTGGACAAATTGGATCAGAATTAACAGAACGTCTCCGTAATGATCTCGGCGTAGATAACGTAATCGCAACCGATGTACGTGAAGTTGAAGGAAATCCAGTGGTGACTGACGGACATTTCGAGATTTTAGATGTTATGGACCGTGAAAAAATGATGAAAATTGCTAAAGATAATGGTGTAGACACAATTATCCATTTAGCTTCACTTCTCTCAGCAGTAGCTGAAGCAAAACCTCAGTTTGCTTGGAATCTTAACATGGGTGGCTTAGTGAATGCTTTGGAAACAGCGCGCGAACTTGGCTTACAATATTTCTCTCCATCATCTATTGCTGCCTTTGGTCCAAGTACCCCAATGGACAATACACCACAAGTAACCATCCAACGTCCAAATACGATGTATGGTGTAACTAAAGTTTCAATGGAATTGCTCTGTGACTACTACTATACGAAATTTGGTGTGGACACACGTGGTGTACGTTTCCCTGGCTTGATTTCGTATAAAACTTTGCCTGGTGGTGGGACAACGGATTATGCTGTAGATATTTACTACGAAGCTATCAAAAACGGTCACTACTCAAGCTTTATCGCTGAAGGCACGAAGATGGATATGATGTATATGCCTGATGCTATTGATGCCATTGTTGACCTCATGAATGCTCCTGCAGATAAGTTAGTAAACCGCAATGCTTTCAATATCACCGCTATGAGTTTCGAACCCGAAGAAATCGCGGCATCAATCAAGAAATTTATGCCTGACTTTACAATGGATTATGATGTGGATCCAGTGCGTCAAGGCATTGCCGACAGCTGGCCAAACTCTATCGATGCAACTTGTGCCAAAGAAGAATGGGGCTTCAATCCTAAATATGATTTGGATGCCATGACTAAAGATATGCTTGAAAAACTTACTGAAAAATTGAAAGGGTAGAAATCAAGTTCAACCTCTCACAAAACAGTGAAATATGCTAAAATAAGAGAGTAATCAGTTTCACGATTACTCTCTAATGCTGATGTTTGACATGAGCATTGATATTATTAATCTTATCAAAATTTATCTTTGAAAGAGGAGCTCTTATGGAACAAAAAAATGAAATGAAGCGTACGCTTGGTTTCTTCCCTGCCCTTACAACAGTAATGGGTACGGTTATTGGTGCAGGTGTATTCTTCAAAGCTGGACGAGTTGCTGAACTTACTGGCCAGCCTGGATTACATATATTAGTATGGGTGCTCGGTGGTGTCATCTCTATCTGTGGTGGTTTAACGGCGGCAGAACTTGCAGCTGCAATCCCAGAGACGGGAGGGATGATTCGTTATATCCAACGCGGTTTTGGTAAACGCTGGTCATTTCTCTTGGGCTGGGCGCAATCCATCATTTATTTCCCTGCCAATATTGCAGCCCTGTCGGTTGTGTTTGGTACACAGTTTTTAAACTTGTTTGGAATGAATGTAAGTGCAGCGAATACCGCTATAGTTGGCGTTATTGCTGCAATTACGGTTACCTTGATCAACTTCATTAGCTCCAAAGCAGCAGGAGGGCTACAATCCGTTACAACTGTAATCAAGCTCATTCCGATTGCCTTGATTGTTGTGGTTGGGTTACTTCGTCCTGGTGGTGTTGAGTTCCAGTTGCTTCCTATCACTGCAGGAGAAAACTTATCCTTGGCTTCAGCTATCGGTTCAGGTTTATTAGCAACTATGTTTGCTTATGACGGTTGGATCTATGCCGGAAATATTGCTGGAGAAATGAAAAACCCAGCCAAACACTTGCCACGTGCGATTATTCTTGGTATTGTTGCCATTATGTTTGTGTATGTGTTCATCAATGCAGCTTATATCCGTACATTAGGTATTCCAACCTTGATGGAAAATGATCCTAACCTCCCTGCTCTTGTAGCTAACAAAATATTTGGCGGTCTAGGTGGTAAACTTGTAACGGTTGGTATCTTGATTTCTGTTTATGGAACAATCAATGGTTATTCTATGACAGGTATGCGTGCATCTTATGCCTTAGCAACTGAAAAATCTTTCCCATTTTGGAAAACATTTAAGAAGCTTTCAGCTAGTGGTGTCCCAGTAAATTCAGGCCTTCTTCAAGTTGCGATTGCGGCTATCATGTTAGTGGTAACAATGCTTTCAAGCGACGCTTTCAATTTCTTAACAAATATGTTGGTCTTCGTTATTTGGATCTTCTATACAATGGTCTTCATTACAGTCTTTATCTTACGTAAGAGAGAACCAGAGTTGGTAAGACCTTACAAAGTGCCTCTCTATCCAGTAATTCCAATTATTGCGATTGTTGGTGGTTTATTTATCTTGATTATGACTCTGATCAGTTCAGACTACATGGGTAATCAAATTCCAGCCTTAGTAGGTGTAGCCTTTACTTTAATTGGTATACCCGTCTATAATCACTTAGATAAGAAGTATCATCGTTAAATAAAAAACTCCGATAAGGAGTTTTTTTTATATAAAATAAGTGGGGAGACAACTATGTACTTATGGATGTTGCTATTGCAATTTACATTAATTTTGCTATAATTTGCTTATGAAAAAACTACTGGTACTGATTGATTTTCAAAATGATTTTATTGATGGTTCTTTGGGAACAGCAGAAGCACAAGCTATCGTTCCTAATGTTATTGAAAAGCTCGCTACTTATGAGGAAAGCGAGCGTTTAGCTACGCAAGATACACACTTTGAGGACTACTTGAGTACTCAAGAAGGACAGAATCTACCTGTGATACATTGCCAAAAAGGAACGTTAGGTTGGGAAATCCGTAAAGAGGCGCAGGTTGGTTTTAAGCGTGTGTTTGAAAAAAGTATATTTGGGTCGGTCCAACTTGCCGAATATGTGAGGGATACCGAGGTAGATCAAGTTGAACTTATCGGAATATGTACGGATATCTGTGTCGTTTCTAATGCTCTATTGATAAAATCTTTTGCTCCTGAAGTGAAAATTATAGTTGATGCATCATGTTGTGCTGGAGTGACCCCGGAAAGTCATGAGGCAGCATTGCAAACTATGGCATCTTGCCAAATTCAGATTATTAATTCATAAAAAAGAGGGATTTTTTCACTCTTTTTTATTTTTGCCCTCAACACTATATATAGTATGCTTTCTTTTATTTTCATAAAAATAGATACTAGATATAGTGGAAAAAATAAATATTATTTGATAGAATATAGACAAGATATTTCAAATTTTGGGGGATAAATCAATGAAAATAGTTGAGGAAAGCATCACAGTAGAAGTTCAAGAAATCAAAGTCATTAAACGTGATGGACGCTCTGTAAAATTTGACAGCAGCAAAATTTTTGACGCTTTGAAAAAAGCTGGGGATGAAATATTACCGCCAGCTTCTGAAGCACGTATTGCTGAAATTTGTGACCGTGTCGTCCGCGAAATTTTCACACGCTTTACAGACAATGTAAAAATTTATGAGATTCAGAGTATTGTAGAACACGAATTGATGGAACTTGGTGAAACAAAGTGGGCGGAAATCTATACGACTTACCGTACACAACGTGACCTTGAAAGAAGTAAAGCGACAGATATAAACTTTACTATTGAAAAACTCATTAACAAGGACCAATCTGTTGTCAATGAGAATGCGAACAAGGACAGCGATGTTTTTAATACACAGCGTGACTTGACAGCTGGGGCTGTTTCCAAAGCTATTGGTTTAAAAATTCTCCCTCCTCATGTGGCCAATGCGCACCAAAAAGGTGAAATTCACTATCATGATTTAGATTATTCCCCATTTACAACTATGTCAAACTGCTGTTTGATTGACTTTAAAAACATGTTTGAAAATGGTTTTAAACTCGGTAATGCTCAAGTGGATTCACCCAAATCAATCCAAACCGCAACTGCTCAAGCTTCACAAATTATCGCAAATGTTGCCAGTTCACAGTATGGTGGCTGTTCCTTTGACCGTGCGGATGAAATTTTGGCGCCCTATGCTAAACTGAACTATGCCAAGCATTTGAAAGATGCTGAAGAATGGATTGATAATCCTGATAAACGCGAAGACTATGCCAAAGCTAAGACACAAAAAGATATTTACGATGCGATGCAGTCATTGGAGTATGAAATCAATACCTTGTTCACCTCTAATGGTCAAACACCTTTTGTAACTGTTGGTTTTGGTTTAGGAGAAGATTGGTACGCGCGTGAGATTCAAAAAGCGATTTTAAAAGTACGTATTGGTGGTTTAGGAAAAGAACATCGTACAGCGATTTTCCCTAAATTAATTTTCACACTCAAACGTGGTCTTAATCTTGAAGTTGGAACTCCAAACTATGACATTAAGAATTTAGCTCTAGAATGTGCTACAAAACGCATGTATCCAGACATTCTTTCTTATGATAAAATTGTCGAATTGACGGGTTCATTTAAAGCAAGCATGGGGTGTCGTAGCTTCCTTCATGGCTGGAAGGATGAAAATGGCAATGAAGTTACAGCAGGTCGTAACAACTTAGGTGTTGTAACGGTAAACCTTCCACGTATTGCTCTTGAAGCTGCTGGTGATAAAGACAAGTTCTGGGAAATTTTCAACGAACGCATTTCTATTGCTAAAGATGCTCTTGTTTTCCGGGTGAATCGTACTAAAGAAGCGCAACCTAAAAATGCTCCTATTCTCTTTATGAATGGTGCCTTGGGTCGATTGAATGCCGAAGATTCGGTAGATGAACTTTATAAAAATGACCGAGCAACGGTTTCTCTAGGTTACATTGGTCTTTATGAAGTTGCCACTAGCTTCTATGGCCCAACTTGGGAAAACAACAAAGAAGCAAAAGACTTTACGATTGAAATCGTCAAACGCATGAATCAAGACTGTAAGGAGTGGAGTAAAGAAACAGGGTATCATTTCTCTGTCTACTCTACACCGAGTGAAAGTTTGACTGACCGTTTCTGTCGAATGGATAAGGAAAAATTTGGTTCAGTTGCGGATATTACAGACAAAGACTACTATACAAATAGTTTCCACTATGATGTCCGTAAAAACCCCACACCATTTGAAAAGTTGGAATTCGAGAAAGATTACCCTGTCTATGCGAATGGTGGATTTATCCACTATGCAGAATATCCAATGATTCAACAAAATCCACGTGCACTTGAAGCAGTATGGGATTTTGCTTATGATCGTATTGGTTATTTGGGTACAAATGCGCCGATTGACCACTGTTACGAATGTGGCTTTGAAGGTGACTTCACAGCGACTGAACGTGGCTTTAAATGTCCTCAGTGTGGCAATGCCAACCCACAAACGTGTGATGTCGTTAAACGTACTTGTGGTTATCTCGGAAATCCTCAAGCAAGACCAATGGTTCATGGACGACACAAAGAAATATCAGCGCGTGTGAAACACATGAATGGCTCAGTAGGTGTTCTTGAAGATGGTGAGAGCATTGAGAGTGAAGATGTAGACCATGCTAAAAGTAAATTTGTAAAATAATCCAATAAAAAAAGAATCCCTCGGGGGTTCTTTTTTATTGGGTTATAGACGAGTAGGGACAATTATTTAATTGTCTTGAAATTTTAGGGGGCGAATTGACAGTGTTTAAGTTTTATTTTATAATTTTAATGGAATCGTTTTTATTATGTAATAAAAACGTGAAAAATCATTTTGTCTTGTCCGCAAAATGATAAAAAAAATTAAGGAGTGATATGGACACTAAAAAAATTAGATGGTTTACCGTCGCATTTATTGCCTTCAACATGGTATGGGGTATGGGAAATGTTGTTAATAACTTTGCCCAACAAGGGATTACCGTTGTAACCTCATGGATTTTGATTTTGGCACTTTACTTTATACCTTACGCACTTATTGTTGGTCAGTTAGGTTCGACTTTCAAAGACAGCAAAGGTGGGGTGAGTTCTTGGGTGGAACAAACTTCAACAAAACGTCTAGCTTACTATGCTGCATGGACATACTGGGTTGTGCATATCCCTTATTTAGCACAGAAGCCTCAAGCTATCCTGATCGCCTTTGGTTGGATTGGTCGTGGTGATGGTCAGCTTGTTAGTCTGATGTCCGTTCCGATGGTTGCTATCGTTTCATTGGCTATCTTTTTGGTTTTCCTTTGGTTGGCAACTAAAGGATTGAATACCCTAAAGGTTATTGGTGGTCTAGCTGGTACAGCCATGTTTGTCATGAGCTTACTCTTTATTGTTATGGCAGTGAGCGTACCTTTCATTGCAAAAGATTTTGCAATTGCTACACCAGATATGGGAAATATTAAAACTTATATTCCTAAGTTTGACTTCAGTTATTTCACAACAATCTCAATGCTTGTTTTCGCGGTGGGTGGAGCAGAAAAAATCTCACCTTACGTTAACCAAATGAAAAATCCAGCACGTGAGTTTCCAAAAGCGATGTTCATGCTTGCCGCAATGGTAGGTGTCTGTGCTGTACTTGGATCAGTAGCGATGGGTATGCTCTTTACCAGCGGTAACTTGCCCGATGATTTGATGGCAAATGGTGCTTATGCTGCCTTCCAAATGTTAGGCGAACACTATGGTATTGGTAGCAGTTTGATGTATGTTTATGCCTTTACCCAAGGGATTGGACAAATTGCTGCATTAGCTTTCTCTATTGATGCACCACTACGTATCTTGCTTGCAGATGCCGACCCACAATTTGTTCCAGCATGGTTGCGTAAAACAACAGCTAAAGGAACGTTGATCAATGGTTTTGTATTGACAGGAATTTTGGTAAGTATCGTTATCTTAATGCCACTTCTTGGTATTGGTAACATGAACGAGTTGGTCAAATGGCTGACAAACTTGAACTCTGTCGTAATGCCGATGCGTTATATGTGGGTATTCTTTGCCTTCATCATGCTTAACCGTGCGATTAAACATTTCAAGTCAGAATATAAATTCATCAAGCAAAAACGCTTGGCAATGTTTGCAGGTATCTGGTGCTTCTTGTTCACTTTAGTAGCCTGCGTCTTGGGTATGGTTCCAAAAGTCGACTTTGCCGCAGATCCTTCAGCATGGTGGTTCCAATTAACATCAAATATTTTAACGCCAGTTGTATTGATTCTTCTCGGTATGCTTCTTCCATTTATTGCACGCCGTGAGCAAAAAAAATCAAATGATTTAGTCTAAAAAGTAGTATAATAGAATGAGTAGTTTCGCAAGAAATTGCTCATTTTTTAATACAAATAAAATAGAGTGAGGTTCAAGCTTAGAGCTTATAACCGCTATTTTTTCAGGATATATTTAGATACAGGAGTGATGACAGATGAATAATCCAAAACCACAAGAATGGCTGGCTGCTGATTTAGAGCAGGGCTATGTTTCAGATTATAAACCCTTCAACTTTGTTGATGGCGAAGGTGTACGTTGCTCGCTTTACCTCTCAGGCTGTAAGTTTCACTGTGAGGGCTGCTATAATCAAGCGACATGGAACTTTAGATACGGTAGTCCTTATACCCAAGAGTTGGAAGAAAAAATCATGTCAGACTTGAGCCAGTCTTATGTTCAGGGCTTGACTTTGTTAGGTGGGGAGCCTTTTCTTAATACAGGAGTTGTTTTACCGTTGGTCAAGCGTATACGTACCGAATTGCCCGAGAAGGATATTTGGTCATGGACTGGCTATACATGGGAAGAACTCATGCAGGAGGATGAAACCAAGCTAGAGCTCCTGCGAAATATTGATATCCTTGTCGATGGTCGCTTCAAATTAAGCAAGAAAAACTTGCTCTTACAGTTCAGAGGGTCTTCTAATCAGCGCATTATTGACGTGAAAAAATCTTTAGCTGAAAAGAAGGTGGTAATCTGGGCTGGACTCAATGATGGTAAAGCAGCAGTAGAGCAGATTCATAAGGAAAAGCTAATATGAAAACAGTATTGGTCATTTGTGAATCAGGCTACTGGCATGATTTGCGAGAAGGCTTGGCCGCGGTGGGTGTCAGTTTTTTAGGATTTGATAAAAAGAAACCTAAGCGGTCTGAGATTGATCAACTGGTGGCACAAGCAGACTTTGTGATGATACGTAATCTCAATGTCGCTCATGCTTCTGTACGCTTTGCTAAGGAAGCGGCTAAAGCGAGTGACACACCTTTTTGGATAGGGAGTAATTTTGGTGTAGAAAAAATCATCGAAAAGCTCACGCCCTTATTTCCAGAACTTGATTTTTCTAGTAAGAAAGAGAGGACAACGTCCTCGAAGAATAAAAGAAGTAACAAGCAAAAAATACCAGAATCTAAAAAATTGGAATCTACCAGCCATTATCAGTTGCCCAAGCAAAAGAAAAATTTAGCTTTAAAATCAGCGCTTAAAGATTTTAAAATTGATGAAGATGAGATTGATTTTGAAAAAATGTTTAAGCCTTGATTTTAAGGCTTTTTATAAAAAAGGAGAGATAGCGAAAACGACTATCATTTGGTATAATTAGTTTTATGAATAAAATCCTTGAAGTAGAAAATCTTACTTTCAAATATGAAGAAGAGCAGGAAAGCCCCACTCTGGATGGGGTGTCTTTTGCTGTTCAAGCAGGAGAATGGGTCTCCATTATTGGTCAAAATGGTTCTGGGAAGTCCACAACGGCGCGAGCAATCGATGGCTTACTGGAAAATGTATCAGGGGACATAAAAATCGATGGACAAGTTTTGAATGCTGAGAATGTCTGGTCACTCCGTCAAAAAATAGGCATGGTTTTTCAAAACCCAGATAATCAGTTTGTGGGCGCCACCGTCGAAGATGACGTGGCCTTTGGCATGGAGAACCAGGGTATACCTCGTGAAGAGATGATTATACGTGTTGAACAAGCTTTAAGACAGGTTAATATGCTTGATTTTAAGGGAAAAGAGCCGGCTCGTCTTTCTGGTGGGCAAAAGCAACGTGTAGCTATCGCGGGGATTATTGCTTTACGACCTGAGATTATTATTCTTGATGAAGCAACTTCAATGCTTGATCCTACTGGTCGTGCTGAAATCATGCGCGTTATCCGGGAAATTAAGGCAGAATATAATTTGACGGTACTTTCTATCACGCATGACCTTGATGAAGCGACTCTTTCTGATCGTGTTTTGGTAATGCGTGCAGGAAAAATTATGAAATCAGCCAAGCCAGAAGAGCTTTTTGGCTCGGGCGAAGATATGATTAATATTGGTTTAGATATGCCTTTTACTTCAAGCTTAGCGAAAGAATTAAGAGAAAATTTTAATTTGCCAGAAAAATATTTGAATGAAGAAGAGCTGGCAGATATCTTAGCAGAAAGACTGAGAAAATGATTAAATTTGATAAGGTAAATTTCACTTACCAACCGAACACCCCCTTTGCCAGTCGGGCCCTCTTTGATATCAACTTAGAGGTAGAAGAAGGGAGCTATACTGCCTTGATTGGGCATACAGGTTCAGGCAAGTCAACACTATTGCAACATCTGAATGGTCTGCTCCAACCTACTGAAGGTGCCGTACATATTGATGATATTGTCATTAAATCGACAAGTAAGCAAAAAGAAATCAAGCCCGCTCGTAAAAAAGTTGGCGTTGTTTTTCAGTTTCCTGAAAGCCAGCTTTTTGAAGAAACAGTTTTAAAAGATGTCGCTTTTGGCCCGCAAAACTTTGGCGTTTCTCAAGAAGAGGCATTGAAAATTGCACGCGAGAAGTTGGAACTTGTAGGTCTAGCAGAAAAGAATTTTGAAAAATCCCCATTTGAACTCTCAGGCGGGCAAATGCGTCGCGTGGCGATTGCAGGGATTTTAGCAATGGAACCTAAAGTTTTGGTTCTTGATGAACCCACGGCAGGCTTAGATCCTAAAGCACGTATTGAAATGATGGAGTTGTTCAGTCATTTGCATCAAGCAGGACAAACAGTTGTGCTGGTTACACACAATATGGATGACGTTGCGGAATATGCAGATAAAGTATACCTGCTGGAAAAAGGGCGCGTAATTTCTTGTGGGGAACCGCAAGAGGTTTTCCAAAATGTTGATTTTTTACTGCAACACGAACTTGGAGTGCCAAAAACGACAGAATTTGCAGTAGAGTTGCAACAGCGCGGTGTTCTTTTTGAACGCTTACCCATCAAGCGTCAAGAATTGATTCAAATGTTGAAGGAGGCGCAAAAGTAATATGCAAAATATGCTTATGGGACGCTATATCCCAGGAAATTCGCTGATTCACCGTCTGGATCCCCGCAGTAAACTTTTAGTCATGTTTATTTTTGTTATTGTGATTTTCTTTGCACATGACTGGTTAGGCTATCTGTTATTGATTCTGTATACCTTTGCAGGTGTACTTTTATCTGGTATATCTATTTCCTACTTTCTCAAGGGCCTACGGCCGATGATTGGTTTGATTTTATTTACTGTTATTTTTCAAATGCTTTTTACACCAGGAGAACATATCATTTTTCACGTGTGGATTTTGAAAATATCAACAGAAAGTTTGATTAATGCTCTTTATATTTTCTTCCGTTTTGTGTTGATTATTTTTATGTCAACCGTTCTAACCTTAACTACACCACCATTGACTTTGGCTGATGGGATTGAGACAGGTTTGGCCCCCTTGAAAAAAATTAAGGTTCCAGTTCATGAGTTAGGTCTGATGCTCTCAATCTCTCTGCGTTTCATTCCTACATTGATGGATGATACAACGATGATTATGAATGCGCAAAAGGCTCGAGGGATGGATTTTGGTGAAGGTAATCTATTGCAGAAGGTGCGATCAATTATTCCAATATTAATTCCACTTTTTGTTTCAAGTTTTCGTCGTGCTGAAGATTTGGCAGTAGCCATGGAAGCACGAGGTTATCAAGGAGGAGACGGTCGAAGCAAGTACCGCCAGTTAAAGTGGTCTAAAAAAGATTTTGTTTTATTAGTGAGTATATTTATACTTGCTGTCCTCTTACTTACTTGGAATGCTTTGAGTTAAAAAGAGTCGGGAAAATTTTATTAAAAAACTGAATAATGTCAGTTTTTTTTGTTTATTTATGAGTTTATTCTTGCATTCGCAAAATGGATTTGCTATAATAATCAAGTAGTTAAGAAACGCACCCGTGGCTCAACTGGATAGAGTACCTGACTACGAATCAGGCGGTTGCAGGTTCGAATCCTGCCGGGTGCATAATAATTAAGTCGGGCTTGCCCGTTTTATTATTGCAAAAAAATTTTAGACCATCGGGAAGTAGCTCAGCTTGGTAGAGTACTTGGTTTGGGACCAAGGTGTCGCAGGTTCGAATCCTGTCTTCCCGATTACCGACTAACCCTAACTCATCTTTCGTAGATGAGTTTTTTTTGTTGGAAAGGAAAGCTGTCCTTGTATTGCGGCTGATGTCATTGTGTTAAGTAATAGATTCTTCGGAGTCTATTTTTTTTGTTACATCTTGTATTTTTTTACGAATAATAGTGTGGGTATGAATAAAAATTATTGGAAAAGAGATGCATGATGGTGAAGAGAAAACTAGGATTGTCTATCGGGCTGAAGAAGGGACTTTGTTAACATTAAAAGGATGGGGAGCTGCCCAAACATATCAAAAAAATAATAGAAAACAGACCTTTAGAGTAAAAGTACTAAAGTGAAATGAGGCTTTTTTGAAAAAAAGAATTTTAAAATTTAATCTTGTCATTCTTCTGCTTAGCATTTTATTTGGAATGTTTGTTTCTCAAGTAGAGCAATATTCAAGAAATAAGGTGACCGATTTTTTTAGGTATACGGATAGTTATTCTCCTGTAAAAAAACCAAAAAAAGTAACCAGTAAAGAAGAGAATGATAAAGTAATTAATATTATAGAAAAGATTTCAAAACAGGAAGGTTTATTTACTCTGTACAAAGTTGTAAACCAAGGATATTTTATTAAAGAGGGGATCAACTTTAAATTCCTACCAAAAGAAGAGATAACTTTGTATACACCTAATACGAAACAAAAAAACGTATACACCCCTCCATTTAGTAAGTCAGTCTTATCTATAGACAGTATAGATAGTTTAAAAAATCAAAATGAATTTGAGTGGCAGGTTTTTATAAAAACAGAAGATGAAAACAGATATAAAGATAAGATAGAACAGATTAAAAACGCTTATAACAAAGAGTTTGATGAGAACTATACTTATCAAGATTTTTCGGATTTTGAAAAAAGTGAAAGTTACGAATTATCATCGGGTGGGGACATTTACAATATTTCAAGCTATATAAAGATCGGCATAGTCTTTTTTACGGTGATGTTAAGTTTTTGGATTTTTTCAGTTAATAAAAAAATTCAAATTTTACGACAAAATGGCTACTCTATCATAGCAAGCATAAATAACTTTATCGGCAAGGGCTATACAGTTTGTATTTTTGCATCAATTGCTTTACTTACATATTTATTAGGAACCATTTCGAGTGACTATTGTACCCGTTTTATAATAAACATTGGACTCCTCCTTTTCTTTAACTATTTTTGGTTGATGATGATGGTTTATGTAGTGGAGAGATTAAACTGGAGAAAAAAAGAGCATAAAAATAAAACAGAAAAGTTATTTATCAATTTATTGCCAACAGTAATAAAACTTATTTTTCTGATGATGTTAGTCGTAACCAACCTTGATTTAGCAAGGATTATGTATGAAGCATCCAATATCACGTTTAATAGTGAAGTGCCTAAAAAAATAAGTGAAGATAACTACCATGTTTTTTACCCCGTTATCGTTGGAAAAAACCAACTTGAATTTGTCCATGACAAAGATTCTAGGGAAGAAGAAGAGGAAGAAATATATCAATATTTAAACCAAAACGGAAGCTTGCTCGTAAGTATAGAACATTATAATATAAAAGAGAATGAAGTATTCGGGAGAACGATACAACTCAACCCTAATTATTTAAAAAAATTCGAGATTTTAGATGAAAATAATCAGAGGGTTTTTATAGAAGAAAATGAAGAAAAAAGAATATTACTCATTCCCGAAAGATTCAAGGGAAGTGATGATTTAACTAAGATAAAAGAATACTATTTTAAAGACTTATCCCAATTTGAGAAAAAAATAACTGATATTATCTATATCAAAGATAAGCAACCTATCTATAGTTTTGTTCCCAATAATCCATGGATTGATGACTATCCTATTTTAGATATTTTAACACTCAAAAACAGCGACAGTTGGGACAGGAATATTTTTAGTGGTGATAGGTATCCACCCATCAAAATAAAAACAGCGGGGAAATCAAGTGAAAAACTTAAGGAGCTTTTAGAGAAAAACAGGCTGACGGATAATTTACCTTCTTTTGTTCCCTATGAAAAAGCAGATATCACGCTAATAAAAAGCCTGTCCGGTTCATTCAGCTATATATTAACCAGCTCCTTATTGACAGTATTTGTATTTTCTATTGTGTGCTTACTAACCACTGCCTATTTTTTCCAATATCATAATAAAAAGTTTTATTTACTAAGGCTAAACGGTTATTCTTTTTTTAAAACCTATGCATCCGTCTTTTTATTGTTGCTATTCGAGCTCACAATAGGTTTATCTATAGCGGTATTCTTGTCTGAAATCAGCAAAGAATTTGTTATTAATATATTTCTGGCTATGTTACTCAATGTTATTATAGTC
Source organism: Lactococcus garvieae (assembly GCF_016027715.1). Taxonomy (NCBI): domain Bacteria; kingdom Bacillati; phylum Bacillota; class Bacilli; order Lactobacillales; family Streptococcaceae; genus Lactococcus; species Lactococcus garvieae. The sequence continues at coordinate 1,580,209 of NZ_CP065691.1, read as the reverse complement.
AGTCTGACTTTATTTAGAGTTGAAAAAAGAATGTCTAATTAAATTCTTAAAAGGGGAAAGTGATGAATAAAAATGAAATAATCTCTATGTGTAATATCCAAAAAAAAATACAGGATAAACTAATTTTTTCAATAAATGAGTTTACTGTAAATAAGGGTGATTTTGTAACGATTAAAGGTGTTAGCGGTTCTGGAAAGACGACTCTGTTAAACATATTGGGGATGAAAGACACGATAAGTTCAGGAGAATATTTATTCGAAGGTGTTGAAACGGAAAAGCTGAAAGAAAAAGTAAAACTGAAGATAAAGAGAAATAAAATATCTTTTTTATTTCAAGATTTCGGTCTAGTTGAAGAAGAAACAATTAATTTTAATTTAGAAATAGGCTTAAAATATAGCAAATTAAGTAGGAAAGAGAAACTAAAACAAAAAAAGGAGGCACTGAATGCGGTCAATTTAAATAAAAAACTATCCACATCGATTAGTAGTTTATCTGGAGGCGAAAAACAGCGTGTTGCACTCGCGCGAATTATTTTAAAGCCATCAATACTTATTTTGGCAGATGAACCCACAGGTTCTTTAGATTCACTCAACAGAGATATCGTTACTGATATTTTATTTAAACAGTCAATAAATGGGAAAGCCGTAATAATTGTAACTCATGATGAGGAACTTGCAAAGAAAGGGAATAAAACCATAGAGCTTTAATTCTGCACCGTCATTTTAAAAAAATCAAACTTACACAAGACCATGAACTATCCTAGGCTTTAAAATTATCGGAGACAGAGTAGAGTAACATTGTATATAAAAAATTTTTGGAGGTAAATATGAAAAAAACGATATATTTAGCAACTTTCGTACTTTCTTTTGGGCTGTTTGGAAGTTTACTAGGGGGATCAGTTGCTTTTGCGGACAAACTAGAGCCGTATGGGGATATCACACACACATCAGATTCTGAAGGTTATATCCATTTTGACTCTAATGGGAATATTGTAGAAAGTAATTTAGAGTCTAACACCAATAAGAAAGCAAGACCAGCTATTAATCATGCTTCAGGAAGATGGGTATATTTCTCTGAACTTTATGATTGGGGAAGAAAGAAAAGAGGACATTCAAATCATTACAGCTCTAAATATCAAAGACATGGCGCTAAAGCTCGAGTAGGTCAGAACATCAGAATAGCAAATGCTGGCCTTAAACAATGGGCACTTGCAACTGCCTATGGGAAATCTTCTGATACTTTTGCCTGTTGGTATAACCCTACGAGCTGGTATTAATTTTTAAGATGATTGTTCATGGTCTTGTGTAAGATTGTTTTTAGAAAAGATTGGATATGGAACATAGTACCGAAATAGTGCGGAAAGGTAAAAACAAGAATAGCTATAATGAGTTATAGCAGAGTGTAAAAAGTTGTGGCTTTCGGACAGCGTTTTAGCTGTGTGTTGAGGGCTTTTCTTAGATGAGCTTTTTATGAGTTTAAAAACAGAATGTTACAATCATTTAACAATTGTCAGAATGTTCACTAATCATTTGGTGTATAGAAGTACTAAAGTATAATAGTGCATAACACTAAAATTTTTAGTGAATATATGATGTAAGGAAATATACTACATGGAAAAAGACTTGAAAAATGATATCGGTTTTTTCGGAGCCTTGTCTATTGTTGTTGGGACTGTTATCGGAGCTGGCGTTTTCTTTAAGATTGCTGCGATGGTTGCCGTAACGCAATCTGCTTCATTGACACTGCTTGCCTGGGCTGTTGGCGGAACTTTAACTATCTGTGCTGGGCTAAGCGTGGCGGAGCTTGCAGCGGCCATACCGGAAACAGGTGGTGCTGTGAAATATTTAGAGCGAAGTTATGGGAAACTGATTGGCTTTCTGTTTGGTTGGGTACAGGTTCTGATTTATAATCCAGGGAATATGGCGGCATTAGGGATTATTTTTGCGACGCAGGTTCTTAATTTATTGGGCTTGCCACAAAACTTACTGATTCCTATCGCGATTATCTCTATCTTATCAATCATGGCGATTAATTTACTGGGATCACGCTTTACTTCACGTTTTCAGCAAGTTACTTCAATTCTAAAATTAATCCCTATATTTTTGATTATTGTGTTTGGTTTGACAGCGAATTCTCAAGTAGAAGTACAATTATTCCCGATACAGGCTGGACAAAATGTTAATTTTTTTGCGGGACTTGGTGGTGCTCTAGTCGCAAGTTTATTTGCCTTTGACGGGTGGATGAATGTCGGAAATATTGCTGGTGAGATGAAAAATCCACAAAAACATCTCTCAAAAGTTATTACTATAGGGTTATTGATTATTTCTTTTATCTATGTTGCTATCAGTTTAGGCTTTCTCAAGGTTCTTCCCTTAGAGCAAATTTCGGGTAATGTAAATACAGCTTCAGATGCTGCACAAAAATTATTTGGTGTTAACGGTGGAAAATTAGTAACCATTGGGATTTTAATTTCGGTTTACGGAACTTTAAATGGTTACACGATGACTGCTATACGTGTTCCCTATGCCTTAGCTTTGGAAAACTCTTTGCCATTTTCAAGACATTTGAGTAAACTCAACAAAAATGCAATTCCATTTGTATCAGCTGCGTTGGTGACAAGTTTAGCATGTATCTTTATGGCGGCGGGATCGTTTGATATCTTGACGAACCTCGTTATCTTTGTCATGTGGTTCTTCTCGTTCTTACTTATCCTTGCTGTATTTATTTTACGGAAAAAAGAACCTGATCTGCACCGCCCATACAAAGTAATACTTTATCCTGTACTGCCTGTTGTGGGAATGTTGGGTGCTCTATTTATTATGTGGACCACGATTACACAACAACCCGTACTTGCGATGATTGGGATAGCAATAACCCTTGCCGGAGTGCCTGTCTTTTATTACCAAACAAAAATGAAACAAGTAGCAACCGTTGTTAAAGTAAAATCTAAATAAGCAGACTCCTGTTAAGATATTAGGTTGACAGGACAGGAGAATTTTGCTAAAATAGTAAAGTTGAATATAGCAGTCAGCTAGAAAACTCGTCAACATTTTGCTTGTTACGAAGTAACCGAAGCTGTAAGGCGAAAGTGAAATGCACGAATTCGAGGCTGTCAATATTCTTCAAAAAAATTTGAAGGAGACATACATATGTCACGTTATACTGGTCCATCATGGAAACAATCTCGCCGTCTCGGCATCTCACTTACAGGTTCTGGTAAAGAACTTGCACGTCGTAACTACGTACCTGGTCAACACGGTCCAAACAACCGTTCAAAACTTTCTGAATACGGTTTGCAATTGGCTGAAAAACAAAAACTCCGTTTCACTTACGGTGTTTCTGAACGTCAATTCCGTAACTTGTTCGTAGCAGCTACACGTGTTAAAGAAGGAACACTTGGTTTCAACTTCATGACATTGCTTGAACAACGTTTGGATAACGTTGTATACCGTCTTGGTCTTGCAACTACTCGTCGTCAAGCACGTCAATTCGTAAACCACGGTCACATCCTCGTTGACGGAAAACGCGTTGATATCCCATCATACCGCGTAGCACCTGGTCAAGTTATCTCAGTTCGCGAAAAATCTATGAAAGTTCCTGCAATCCTTGAAGCTGTAGAAGCAACTAAAGGACGTCCAAACTTTGTATCATTTGACGCTGAAAAACTTGAAGGTTCACTCGTTCGTCTTCCAGAACGTGACGAAATCAACACAGAAATCAACGAAGCACTTATCGTCGAATTCTACAACAAAATGATGTAATATCTCTTTGAGATAAAATATAGCTCTAAGCCCTATATGATTGGGTTTAGAGCTTTTTTATTTTTGTTTAAAAAGTAATTAACTACGTTTTTACTAACGTTACCTCTAAAAATTAGCATATTTAGAAAAAAGTTCTACTGCCTCAACTTCTTTCTCTTGTTCAAGATGACTGTAAATATCCATAGTCATTTTAATACTTGCATGACCTAGTCTTGTTTGGATTTCTTTATACGATACTCCAGCATTGAGCAATAGTGAAGCATGAGAATGCCTAAAACCATGGAATCCTATATCATGTAGTCCAGCTACTTTAAACGTTTGCTGCAGGGGCTTTCTAAGCCGTTGGTAATCAAGGACTGATCCTGAACTTGTAGGAAATACGAGTTGTTGATTAGGACTACCAAGTTTTAAAAAGTGGGACTGTTGATACCATTTCCATTTCTGTAAGCTTGATATAGCTTTCTGATCAATAATTATAGTCCGCTTACTGTGCTTTGTTTTTGGAGTATCTTGAATTGTCTGATGTCCAGTTGTTGTTTTACTGACAGATAGAGTTTGCTTTTCAAAGTTAATGTCGGACCAATATAGAGCAGTAGCCTCTCCAATTCGCAGACCAGAAGCCACCAATAGGCGGCAAATAGTTTTTAGTTCATTATTTGTCCAGGTACTTGATAAGCTATCCATATATTCAAAATATGCTTTTAACTGCTCTTTGTTAAAATGCTTTATTTCACGTTCTGTAGCTTCCATTTTGATATTTGGAACAATTACAGTAAGGCAAGGATTAAAGCTCACTAGCCCTATAGAAATCGCGTATTTGAATATTCTATTAGTTATATTGAGAAGAAGTTTATATCCTTTAGCATTCCCTTTATTTCGGCGCTTTGCTCCATTAAGTGGAGAGCTAGCATTTTTAGCCCATTTATTAATTTGTAGTTGTATTTGAGTAGTAGTAAGCTTGTCAATCTTAGTAGTACCAAAAGCGGGTAAGATATATCTATTTAAATTTGATCGCATGATTTCTATAGAATGGCTTTTTACAGTATGCTGATAAGTGTCGAACCATGCTTCTGTAACTTCAGCAAAAGTTTTAAGTTGCTTTTCTTTTTTCACACAGTCATTTTTTATAAAGGCACTCTGCTTACGTTGAAGTTTGTTTTTAACATCTTTTTTTGTACGACCGCGAATGTCTGTACGTACTTGTTTACTTGTTAATTTGTCAGTGCCAATATAAGCACCTCGAAGAATGTAACGTATTTCTCCAGTTTTAGTTTTGTATTCTTTGATATTTAGTTTATTCATGTTGATTCTCCTATTGCATTTGGCCGTGCGCAAAATTGAGAACATGAAATTTTTATATTAGTTAGCCTTTTAATATAAATAGATATTATCGATTATTTAATTCTTTGGTCTATTTTTGCTGTAAAATCGGGAAGCAAATCAAGATTAGATGCTATTTGAGGATTATCCAAAAAACGCAAGGCATCAAAATAGGCATCTATGAAATCCTCTAAAGAATGAAGTCTTTTAAGTATTTCACTAGAATTTTCTGTTAAATATTCCCCCGAACTTATTTTTTCTTCAGAATTATCATAGTAGCTTTTGTAAGAATATTTCATAGTATCTAGAATTCGAGTACGTAATTCTCTACTGAGATTTGTTAAAATATTATTTTCCAAACTTTCAGGATCAGACCAAGACTCAATTGTATATTTCTTGACTTCATTAAATTTTTTATCTGCTTGCTTAGTACTAAAAAAACTAGAAGCATTTGAATACATTATATTCTTTATTTCATTAAGAATGAAAGGGACAATATTATTACTTATACTTTTATCTGTTAACAAGTCTGTTTGAAGTTGAGCCACAAGACTGTCAATATATTCATCCATAGTTCCATGGAGAATATATTCTATAGTAGTATCTCCAAGAGATGAAATCTTTAATAAATTTTCTTTGTTGGGAAGATTACGCCCTTTTTCCCAATTGTTTACAGTTCCTTTAGATGTATTAAATAGCTTTCCAAATTGTTCCATAGATAAACCTAAAGAAAGTCTAATATCATTGATTCTTGAACCAACAGCTTTTGCATTTATATTCATATATTATTTTCCTCTTTTACCATAATAAACTTTTTTTTGTAAAAAGTAAATAAAAGTATTGACAAAATAAACAAATAGTTTTATAATTGTTGTATGCAAAAGTAAAGGAGGTGAAAAACTATGGGGTATTGCAATAAGGTAAAGGGTTACAGAAACATGTTAGGACTTACTCAACAGCAATTGGGGAAACAATTAGGTATTAGTAAACAAACTTATCATAACAAGGAGAAAGAAAAAACATCTTTTACTGATTCTGAAAAAGTTGCATTTAAAAAATTACTAGTACCACTATTTCCAGAAATTACAATAGAAGATATTTTTTTTAATTAAAAAGTATGCAAAAGTAAAGCAAACAAAATTTGGCCGTGTGTAAAATTGGGATTATGAAAGGGATTAATATTTTTATTACCTTAAATGTAAGGTAGACAGGATTAGTAATTAAATAGTTATTTCAGTTTAGTCTATTGAAATTATATATTAAATTGAAATACTTGAGTGATGGATAATTTTGCCATAAGTATTATTATGGTAAATCTAGAAAAAGCACAATAAAAAAAGCCGTGAACGCTCCCCAGCAATAAACGACTTTTAAATAATAAGCAGAATTACATAGGTAATCCTATTTCTGCTCTAATTATAACAAATTGGAGATAAAAAACAAATGACACAATTTATAAGCATAGATGAAGCAAAAAAATTATTCAATAAGTGTTTATTGAAAGCACGCCACCATATCGAAGTAGACGACAACACAGACAAGCTGTTTGACGGCAGAACCATTGTTACATTTACATTCTTAGGGGATGGTTACCAAGTGGAGTTATCGGAGGTGTAAGGGTATGAAAAATAAAGATACTGCTAAACAAGAAATGATTGATGATATTAGAGATAAAAACGCAGAAAATACAGCTTTAATCACTATGATTATAGATGAAATAACAGGTTTATATCAAAATGAGGGTAACGGACGACTTTACGAAATCAACCGATTAGAAAATTCACTTGTTACTTCTCTATATATGATTGATAAGCGAGTACAAGATATTGCGGAACTTACAGACGAATTGATTGAAGCTGAACTCCACAGGGAAAAGGAGGGTTAATAAATGAGTTTGTTATCTGAACAGGCTGAGCAAGAACTAACGCAATCAGTATTAAGTCGATTAGACAAGATGATTAATATTAAGTTGCAGCAAGCCGATAAAATTAAATATAAAAAGAAAGCTGATCTGAAGAAAAAACTAAAAATCAATGAAGCTTACTATAAAAAATTAGTAAAAGCTGGACTTCGAGAAGTTATTTTAGAAGACGGAGATCGAACTATCTGGAACTCAGAAGAACAATTTAACCAACTCATGGACGAGTTAGCAGAGTGATTACAATTTGGCGATAAGTAACCACTTTTAGAAAACAAGTATAGAAAATACACGGCAAAATATAAAATTGAAAGGTAAAAAATAAGAAAATGAAAAAATGTTGTAGCGGTGCGAACTGTGAACACGAGATTAACGCTAGTTTTGATTCAAACACTGGGTGGGTAATTTGTACTAACTCCACTGTGTACGCTCAAATTTTAAAAGCATTTGTAAATGAAACTGCAGTGTTAAGCTATTCAAAATTAATGCAAAATAATTACGCAACGATTAAAACTAAAGATGTTTTATTAGTGCGAAATATTATATCTGAACTTGAAAAGTAGGAAGGAAATTTTTCATGAAATTAAAGGATTTTCAAAAAACAGACCAGGCAATTATAAAGGCTTTAAAATCACACATAGGCATTGATAAGGCAATTAAGCTTAATGCACTAGCTCAGCAACTCAATCTTACAGAAAGAGGCTTACAATATCGCATTGAGTACCTACAGGGTGTAGGTTGTGCCATTGGGTCGACAGACAATGGATATTTTATCCCAGTTGATGAAGCAGAACGAACCGCAGGTATTATGAAAAAAGAACAAACAGGTTTTTCTATTCAAAAAGCAGTCATGGGCTACCGAATGGCCGATTTAGAATGGATGGAGAATTTAGAGGTGATCGAGTGACAGGAACAAATCAACGCCTTGAAGAATTGGAACAGCAAAAGGAATTTAGAAAAATACTTGAAAAGAACCTCTCTCAAGTAAAATCTTTACCATGGGAACTGTTCGACAACGTAGATAGTGCAGAAATTCCTAAAGCTTTAGACTTAGTACACGTCTTACATAATGATGTGTATGAGTACCCCTTTGTACAGATAAATGGTGCAGAAAAGAAACGTATAAAACGACCGAGCTTATTTCTGAACAATGGACTAAATGCTATTTCAGTGTTCTATGGTGAAACTCACACAAAAGAAAGAACCACAGAGGACGGTTCGGGAAAAGTTGAGATTATTACAACAAGTAAAACCATACCTCGCTATGTACGAACAATATTAGACTATCTCTTTGGTACTATAGCTTTTCAAAATAATGCTATGTACTTGATTAATGATAAGCAATTTCAATTACTTTCAGAGTTTGAAGTTTCAAGGCGCTACAAAGTAGGTGGAAAAGGAAACAAGTTTTCTACTCATGAATTATTAGAGATTATCAAGTTCATACATACTCATTTAGAATTACAGCCGATTAAAGCAATCAAAACAGCAGTTATTGCATGTAATGATTTTCAACTCGATTTACAAACTAAAAAACTTATACCAAATCGAGCTATTCAAGAAAATGAAACTTATTTTAAAGTCTTTGATTGTGATTGGCGTGAGGTCATGGACTGCTCAAAAACTTATGACGATTATCTCGATATGGTTATAGATGATGCGGACAGCTTGCACAATGCTAAATTACAGCCCGTTTATACCATGCTTGTAGCTTGTCGTGAAATCACGAAGTCACGCTTTTTTATCAGCAAGTCGGGAGTACGAACAGGTAAAGGATTAAGGCACAAGGTTATTAGTTCAATATTTGATACAAAAGATATTGATTTGGACGCCCTCAAAGGTAAAATGAGTGACTTTGCCTGGGCAAGTTATGACGGAGGCGAAATGTTGCTTGTGACTGAAGCAGGCGAGATTAACCGAGAGCTAGAACGTTACCTTAAAATACTGGCAACTGAAAGCAAACGGCCCGCACGATCCATAGGACAAAACTATGCAGAGGTTAACCTCACGGGAGTATTAGCAATTGACAGTAACGAAGCTGTGTTACTGTCATCAGACATGAACAGTCGAGCGGTAAACATTGCTTTTCGAGACCGTCCAAAAGGAGAAAGTACCAAGGAAAGAGAAACAATATTCAAGCCTTATTGGGAAACATTCACAGACCAAACAAAAGAGAGTGCTAGTCGAACAGGCAAGGCAACTGCTGGTCTAGGTGCTCTTATAAGTTCTTTTCTCTACTGGCAAACAGAAGATTATCAATTTAATTATAGAAATGTTGAAATGAATAATTTTAACAGTGAAACGTTTGAATTTGATGATGTACAAGTTTTTATTCTTGAAGAACGAAGTAAAGGGCTTGATGTTATTTATTATGGTGAATATCCTGAACTCGTCCAACTGCTTAAAGAAACCTATCAAGGAAAAGGAAAAGTTGAACAGCGTAGACGAGCTTTATTTAACATTGGCTGGAAACAGGCGAATAGAAAAGTATTTCTACAAAATGAACAACGTTATACGTCTAAAAAAGCCTTTGTGATTGCCAACGCAAACCGAGCAGGAAAGGCCATGACAGCTTATCTTGAAAGTCTTATGGAAAGCCCAAAACCTCAACCACCTTAAAAAGGTATCCCTCATACCATAGTATACTTTTTTTAAAATAGCTATAAATAGCACTACTATAATAAATAATACCAATAATACTAATATAAACGGTATTCCTCTATATAGTATATAAATATTATTTTTATTACTTATTATCTTATAAAAATGTTTTCTAAAAATTATACCAATTTTTGTAGTAATGAATGTTTTTTAACTCCCTTCTTAAGGGGAAAATACTAAAATTTAGGTATTTTAGGTATTCTTAGCTCAACCATGCTATTTATGGGTATTTAATTTTAGTATTTCAACGGTATTCAAAAGGTATGGATACTAAAATTAAGAGTGAAAAAAGGAACATTTGAAAACAAATTAATTAAAAAACATAAATTGGTATAGTTAAAATTTAAGAAAGAAATATTATGAAAAATCAAAACAGAACACCACCCTTATCCTTAGCTTAAAATAATCAATAACTAAAATAAAACAGAAAAGGGAAATACATGACAACCGTACATAAACCAAAAACAGAAATCGGTAAAAAGAAATTTGAGATTGCAGAAGCACTCAATACAATCACAGATTTACAAAATGCACACAAAAATAAAGAACTTACTGCAGAACAACGTTATCAGTTATTCAATACATCAATGCGCACCGTTTGCGATATCCTAGATATTGATTTAGATATGCATGAGCTATTGAAAACTGGTTCAGAGGGTTTTAGTTATTCAGACAGCAAAGAAGGTACTGATGCATTACAGACACTATTAAACTATAAAAGCGACAGTATTACTTGTGTTCATGACCGAGAATTCCAAAACAAGACAGCCCAAGAAAATCTACCAGTAGGAGATGAACTCAATGTAGATATGTTAAATAACCTCCACGAAGTCCAAGACTATATTTTTAAGAGAGGACAAACAAACATAGGAGTAAACCGTATCACAACAGCTATTTCTATTCTTGAGGCTAGCTTAGGTGTGCTAGGTGAAGTGGAGGAATAATCATAGATAAGATAATAAAGGTTTGTGACTTTATTGCAGGTATACCGAGCCAAGGCATGGAACAACTTGCTAAGGAGTTTGCACCATTGCCAAAAGAACAAATAGATAAACGCGATCCTTACAACGCTAATAACTCTTTTGTAGGTTTTCGAGCAAGACCATTACAAAACAGGTCTAAAACAGGCGTTCGATATGAGGGTGAAACAGAGGGAGGAGAGGTAAAACTTTTCGAATAATTAGGCTGTTTTAATGATTTTTATTAAAGGGCTATAAACTCAGTGAGCAAAAGGAGTTACAGCTTGTTAAGCAACTTCCGATTATACTATATATTTACCATAAGAAAGAGAGCAAGTATGAGAGCAAGACATCCCACAAACAACTAATAAATGACAGATACAATTACTAATAGAACTATGGAGAAAATTAAAATGAAAACACTTGAAGAAATTAAACAGCATATTACAGAAGCTCAAGCTAAAAAGGCGAAAGATATTCAGGAATACACCGAAAAAATAGCAACAGCCCAAGAAGATTTGAAAAAAGCAAAACAAGAGATGGCAACTGCTGAAACATCAGTCAATGTTGATGATTATTCTAAAGCTAAGGACATGATTCGTACGGCTAAGAATGCAATTGAACTCTACCAAAAACATAAGGCAAAGCTTGAAGCTGGAGACTTCTACGATAAGCAAGCTATGCATAATGAAATTATAACAGTGGCAGGGAAAGTAAATGCTGACCTTATCAATCAAACAGCAGAACCAATTGAACGACTTAAACAGATAGCTGACAATTCGTGGGATAATATTGTGAAAGCTAATGACCTCATAGATACTATCAACGGCAAACCGTATGGCTATAGTCACAATCACCATAAAGAGTTTCTACCACAGGAGTTTGATTGGTCTAAAATTAAGAACTTTAAACAACCGAAAGCGAGTAATAAATAATGAGTGAGTTAAATAAAGGTTTAATTAAAGTTGGAGACGGCACACATATTGTAGACTTTAAAGCATTACAAGAAGGTGCTGAAGAAGAACAACGAAAACGTGAGGAACAGTATTCTAAAGCTGTGAAAGCAACAGAAGACAAGCACGAGAAAGAACAGGCTAAGTGGTCTGCCTTAATGACTAAAGTTGGTAAAGATATTCGTGATAACAATGTTTCTAATCGTTCTGCTGAGATGGAAGCAGAGAAAGCAAAAGCCATTGCTGAAGTAGAAGCTAAGTATGAAAGCCACGGTCTAAAGTCAGAACATACGCGAGGGCTTGACAATTCTTATCGTGATTTAATCAAAGATATATGAGGACTGAATGATTAAGCGTGAGTTCAAAGTAGGAGATAAAGTATTCGGGATCCTGTCAGGATATTACTACAGACAACATGGAACAATTGTAAAGCGCAGTCAAGTTCAATATGGTAGGGATACACGCTATACTATCGAACTAGATATAGGTTATAACGATTGGTTTAGAATCTAAATATATTAAGTATCAATCTGAGAAAGACTGTGATATCTGTGACAGTCGTAGCAAGAAATACTTTCGGACACTGGAAGAAGCTTATGAATATAGGCGAAAATACGGAGAATAAAATAGTATTAAGCTCTTAAACATAAGCTTGAATTTTGTGTAATAAATAAAATAATTTATTTATTTTAGATAATTACTTAATTGAAAATCTTGTCAGTAACTAATCTCAATAAAGTAAATAGGGGGGCATAGCACCCTCCCCCTGGGTCGGCTCGTACTTCACGCCGTCACTGTACATTTTTTCTCGTGTATGTGTGTTTAACAAAGAAAGGAGAGTGTAAAAATGGGGGTAAGATTGTGCAAAAGGTGCAAAGAGAAGTTCCATACAAGCCGTAACGCTCACTATTGTAGTGAAGAATGCAGAAAAGATGCACGTAAATTGACACGTAAGAATTGGGAAAAAGCTAATCCAGCTTACATGAAAGAGTACATGCAAAAATATCGCAAGAAATAAAAAATAGCCTGGTCGATTGACTGGGCTATTCGTAAAAAATGAGGTAATAAAAAATGACAAAGCATAAATTTTTGATACGGTTCTATTTGCTGGGTATATTAGAAGAATCTACTAGCCGAGCAGAGAAGTTTGTCGAGCGATTTGGAGGTAATGATGCCAATATCAAGAAGAACCGACAGACCATTGACAAACTAGATGAGATATTTAATTCACTGACTGAGCAGGTACGCAACCTTATACGTTTAAGATTTGTGGACGAGTTAGAGATTAAGTACGTTGCAGAACAAACAGGGCTAACTTATAACAAAGTTTATAGCTTATGTGCTGATCCTATTCGAGAAGTTAAGAAGTTGGCTAAAGAGTATTACAAGAAATAAGCTTTATAATTTGATACAATATAACTAGATAGATAAAATATCATGCCTAAGTACCGCTTTATGCGGGCTTTTTTATTATATTTGGATTTCTTATTTTTTAAGAATCAACTAGAAAAACTATAAAAATAAAAAAACATGCAAAAATAGAAAGATGTGAAATGGTAGACAGAAAAGCAAAAAACGATTTAGAATACCCTCTGTTTTTATATAAGAAAGAAGCGGCCGAGATGATGGGTGTTAGTATCCCTTGGTTTGATGGAAATATTGCACATTGTCCAGGATTACCTAAAGTAAAAATTGGAACGGAAATAAGATATCCACGGGATTCATTTATTAATTGGATAGGTCAAAATTGGGAGCGATTTAAGTAAAATAGTTTGGAATAAAATGCATTATCCTATTATTTAAGGTGTAAAGCTTATAACAATGAGGAGACTTATTAATAAAATGATATAATATTTATAAAATAATAGCTTGAAAGGGAAGTGTATGGGCAACAAAATTCAAGATAACAATTCAATCAATGAATTAGAAAAAATGATTAAAACTTCAAAAGTGTTGGCACCTTTTTTAAAACTATTCAAAATAGATACAGGTATTGATATAAAAAGTATAGAAAAACAATTTGGTGAACTAATAACATTAAATGATGATTTTAATACATATTACCATGAAAAAGGATGGATTTCTCATGAATCACTTAATATAGATGTTCTGAAATTTTGTGTTAGTGTAGCAAAAGAAGGAGATATTGATCGCGGTGAAGATGCTCTAATAGAATATTATGAAGGTGAATTAAAAAACTTTGAGAAATATTCTTATAGGAAACATTTTTATGATAGACAAGAGCTATTAAACCTTGCAATAGAAGATTATTTTGCTGAAAGATACCATTCTTCTATACCAATAGCCCTATTAAGTGCTGATGGAATACTAAATGACGTTGAACCAACAGGATTGTTTGCGAAAGAAACTGACTTAGAGGTTTGGGATAGTATATCTGGACACGGGAGTGGTTTAAAATCCTTGGTTTCATTATTAAGCAAAAATCGTAAAAAAACTAGTACTGATCCGATTTATCTTCCGTATAGGAATGGTATTTTGCATGGGAGAGATATAAATTATTATAATAAGACAGTTGCAATTAAATCTTTTGCATTATTGATATATTTAGCGGATTGGATAAGAGAAAAATATAGTGAAGCTGAAAGGATAAGAAAAAAAGAAGAAGTTGACTCAACAAGTTTAAAAGATATAATTAAAAGTATTTCTGAAACTAGTAGGAAGCAAAGAAAATCAGAAGAATTATTAAAAGAATGGAAACCTAGAGTTTTTGAATCTGTCCCCAAAAACTTTGAAGATAATACACCAGAGCAAAAAGTCTTTGAATTTTTAGAATGTATTAGAAATAAAAATTATGGTACACCAGTTTCTATGTACCCATCAATGATATATAAAACATTGTCAGTAAAAACTAAAGCGGGATTTCTTAGAGAAGAATTTCAAAATATTGTAATAAGAAATTATTCATTAATTAAAATAGAGGATACAGCAGGAGCAGTAACCCTTGTCACAGTTAATATTAATTATGAATATGGAGACAACTCGAATGAAGAGGTTTTTGAGTTTCGGACCCTGTATGAAGTTGATGGAGAGGTAGAGAATAGACTTGCTTTAAATGGCGAGTGGAAGATAGTTAACTTAGAAGGACTGAGCTATCATTTGAAGAATTTGAAATAAATAATAATTAACAATATTTATTATAAATTCTATATCATATTTTCAATTTTACGCACGGCGATGCAGTTTTTAATAACGTTTTTACCTACGTTAGAAAATAAAAGTAAGTTGTTGTATGTTAATTATTTTAGTTTAAATTATTGATATTACGCTATTAAATATCTCTAAGTGCCTTGATATAACTGTGTCAAGGCAACAAAATGATGTAATCTCGTTTCACACGAGCTATAACTCTAAGTCATTCACTTGTCTTAGAGTTTTTTATTTTAAAAGAGTATAGGGCAAACAAAAAAATCCGCATCTGCAGATTTTTTTTGTTTTAACGAATATCCATAATATCCTCAAGTCCTAAACGGAAACTGGCTTTCCCCGTTTCATCGGAAGTTCCAAAAGGAATGATGAGCTCTGGGCGGAATTTTTTATCAATATTGAGAATCTCATTTATCTTTTCTGAGCGTTTATAGCCAAGAACGACATTCGCCTTATAACCTTTATCATAGATGGCATAAAGGAGATTCATAGTGACTAAACCTGTCGTTGTTGACATATAGGTGTTAAGATATTCGGAGTCAAAGTTGCTCACATAAGCTTGATAGCGCTTGGTGAAGCGTTCGGTTTCGAGGTCATTGAGCTCATCCTTTGCGCGTTCACTAATGAGTTCTAATCGCTCTACGTAGTGGCTGTCAGCAAAAATCATGATAAGTCCGCCAGCGGTCTTAATTTGTTCATGGTTTGAAGGGTTGACTTCTTTTAAAAGAGCAGCTCTTGCTTCAACGGAATCAATAACGACAAAATGCCAACTCTGGATATTGATACCAGAAGGGGCTAAACTGGCCGTTTTAATAATGTCTTTGATATCTTCTAAAGGTACTTTTTTAGTGTCAAATTTTTTTACAGCATGACGTGCCTTGGCTAATTCTATATATTCCATTGGTTACACTTTCTATTTTTTACTAGAGCTATTTTAGCAAATTAATTTCGGAATAGCATGAATTGAAAATGGAGAGAATGTGGTAAAATGGAAGAATGGAAAATACGCAAAAAATAGCCGAAATGTTAAATATTAAAAGTTCTCAAGTACAAAAAGTGCTTGAACTTACAGCAGAAGGTAATACGGTACCTTTCATCGCCCGTTATCGAAAAGAAGTAACTGGAAGTCTTGATGAAGTCGAAATAAAGAGAATCATTGACGAAAATGACAGCTTAACTAAACTTGCGGATCGTAAGACAACAGTACTGACTAAAATAGAAGAGCAAGGGAAATTAACTGCCACACTCAAAGCACAAATTCAAGCGGCTGAGAAGCTTTCTGAAGTTGAAGATCTCTATCTTCCTTATAAAGAAAAACGTCGCACAAAGGCAACTGTAGCTAAAGAAAATGGTCTTTTTCCTCTCGCTCAACTTATTGTGAAGAACGCAGCAAATATTGAAGCGGAAGCTGAAAACTTTACAAATGAAACTTTTGCGACACCCGCAAAAGCCCTCCAAGGTGCGATGGATATCTTAGCTGAAGCAATCTCAGAGGATGCGAAGTTACGGAGCTGGCTTTTGAGTGAAGTGAAACAGAACAGCTTGCTTGAGAGCAGTCTTAAAGATGCAAGCTTAGATGATAAAAAAGTTTTCCAAATCTATTATGAATTTGCAGAAAAAGTATCTGAACTGCCAAACCATCGTGTTCTTGCTCTTAATCGTGGTGAAAAGATGGGAATCCTTTCTGTAAAATTTGACAATAATGAGGATAAAATTCTCCGCTTTTTTGAAAATCGCTTTGCGGCTCGTAATAATAAGTACATGAGCTTAGCCATCAAAGAAGCGGTTAAAAAGAAACTCCTCCCTGCTATGGAACGTGCTGTCCGTGCAGAGTTAACAGAAAAAGCTGAAGATGCAGCGATTGAAGTTTTTGGTGAAAACTTGAAAAACCTTCTTTTAGTTGCTCCGCTAAAAGGACGTACAGTGATGGGCTTTGACCCCGCTTATCGCACAGGTGCAAAATTAGCCATTGTTGATGCGACGGGTAAACTTTTAACGACCACCGTTATCTACCCTGTTAAGCCTGCAAATGCAAGACAAATAGCTCAAGCAAAGAAAGATTTGGCCGAACTTATATCTACTTATAAAGTAGATATGATTGCTATTGGTAACGGTACGGCTAGTCGTGAATCAGAAGCTTTTGTTGCAGAAGTCTTAAAAGAAAATAGCCTATCAGACGTTTTCTATGTTATTGTGAGCGAGTCTGGGGCTTCCGTTTATTCTGCTTCAGAGTTGGCACGTGAAGAATTTCCGGATTTAACTGTTGAAAAACGTTCAGCAATCTCCATCGCCCGACGTTTGCAAGATCCCTTAGCTGAGTTAGTAAAGATTGAACCAAAAGCTATTGGTGTCGGACAATATCAACATGATGTGGCAGAGAAAAAGCTGACTGAAAATCTAGACTTCGTCGTGGAGACAGTTGTTAACCAAGTGGGTGTAAATGTAAATACAGCTAGTCCTGCACTTCTTTCACACGTAGCTGGTTTTAACAAAACACTCGCCACTAATGTTGTCAAATTCCGTGAAGAAAATGGCGCACTAGCGAGCCGAAGCCAGCTGAAGAAAGTCCCACGCTTAGGTGCGAAAGCCTTTGAGCAAGCCGCAGGTTTCCTCAGAATCCCTGAAGCAAAGAACTTCTTGGATAACACAGGGGTGCATCCAGAATCTTATAAGGTTGTGGAGAACTTACTTAAGAAGCTTGGCATATCTGAACTCGATGAGCATTCTGCCGAAGTTTTGAAAAAGGTAAATATTAAAGAAATGTCTGAAGAACTTCATGTAGGTCGTGAAACTTTGACCGACATTATCTCTGACTTAACCAAACCAGGACGCGATTTACGTGATAACTTTGATGCACCAATCTTGCGTCAAGATATCCTCTCTGCTGGCGATTTACGTGTAGGGCAAAAACTTGAAGGTGCTGTTCGGAATGTTGTGGATTTTGGTGCTTTTGTTGATATTGGCATTAAAAATGACGGCTTGATACACGTTTCTGACTTGAGTAAGAATTTCGTGAAAAATCCCCATGAGGTTGTGGCTGTTGGACAGATCGTAACTGTATGGGTGAAGTCGATTGATAAAGAACGCGGAAAAATTAATCTAACTTTAGTTGAGCCTCGTGAACAATAAGGAATTGACAGCGCATGTCCACAAGCTTTCTCTAGAAAGATTTGGTGTTCCCTTTAAACATACTGCACAGTGGAATAACCGTTTGCGGAGTACGGGTGGGCGGTTTTTCCCCAAGGATATGCACTTAGATTTTAATCCTAAAATGGCTGATATTCCTGAATTTGACCGTATCATACTCCATGAACTCACCCATTATCATCTTTATGCACAAAAACGGGGCTATAAACATCGGGATAGAGATTTTAAAAAAATGCTGGCTCAGGTCGGAGGATTGCGTTATGCACCCACGATGGGTAAAGCAAAACATACATATATCTGCCAAAAATGCCAGTAGACCTATCAGCGTCAACGGAAAATTGATACCCAAAAATATGCTTGTGGTAAATGTCGAGGACGTTTGGTAGAATATCAGAAAAAAGAGCAAGGTTAAACTCGCTCTTTTTGTTTCGGATTGGGAAATAAAAAGATTTGCATGTCTTAGGAAAAAAGCGTAAAATAGAAAAAATATATTTTAATGGGGGCTTTTAACCAATGCTGAATCCAGAAACAATCGCTTTAATGCCAAAAGTTGAACTTCATTGTCATCTCGATGGTTCTCTTAGCTTGGCTTGTATCAAGCAACTTGCTAATAATATAGGGCAAGACTTGAATATGAGTGATGAAGAGATATTGCGCCACACACAAGCTCCAGAGATGACCCAGAATCTTCTAGAATATTTAGAGCGTTTTGATTTTGTCCTCCCTTTACTTCAAAGCTATGTGAATTTAGAACTGGCAGCTTATGATGTCGCACGTCAAGCTGCGGAAGAAAATGTGAAGTATATTGAAATTCGCTTTGCGCCAGGTCAACATTTAGAAAAAAACTTAAGACTCGAAGAAGCGGTAGAAGCTGTTATTGAGGGTTTGGCACGTGCAGAGGAAGACTTTGATATTGTAGCCAATGTGTTGGTATGCGGTTTGCGCCAAGTTCCAGTGAAAGATCTAGAAAAACTTCTCCCACTCTTTGATGGAATCAATGATGAGCATTTAGTTGGTTTTGATTTGGCCGGAGACGAGGTCAATTACCCACAAATCAAGTTCAAAAACTTGCTTGAGAAAGTAACAAGCCGTGGGGTACAAGTGACGCTGCACGCGGGAGAGTGTCCAGGCTGTGAGCAAAATATCATCGACTCTGTCGAGATGGGAGCGACACGTATCGGCCATGGTGTAATGAGTAAGGATCTTACAGACTATAAAAAAATTCTGATTGAGCGGGGCATTGTTTTAGAAATGGCACCTACAAGTAATTTTCAGACGAAAGCTATCAACGAGGTGGGGGAATATCCCTTTATGGACCTTTACAAGCAAGGAATTCATGTGACAATCAATACAGATAATCGTACGGTGAGCGCTACAAACCTGCAAAATGAATATGAAAAAATTGCAGAATGGTATGATTTTCAAGTAAGCGACTTTGAAAGAATTAATCACTACGCTATTGATGGCGCCTTTATTAGTGAAGACGAAAGGGAACTGTTGCATCAGAGGTTTAAAGAAGAGTACGCTAAAATAGAAAAAGCTGACTAATGTCAGCTTTTTTTGCTTAGTGAGAAAGAAGGAGGAAAGTAGAAAAAGCAAGTACACAAGCAATAAGGATATTGATAAAATCTTGGCCCGCTTTTGTTCTTTTGACGGTTTGAAAAAGTAAAAGGCCTAACAAACCTCCAGAAGTATTTGTTATTATATCTGTTATATCACTGGCTCCAATCCCAAAAATAAACTGAAGGACTTCGACAAGCAAACTAATGAAGAAAATGGTGGAAACTTTTCCCAATAAAGATTTCTTATCTGATAACACACTGAGGTAATAACCAAAAGGTATAAAAATAAGAATATTAAAAATGACCTCTAAACGACCGCCTGAAGCATTGAAAGGTGAGAGGTTAAGGCTGTATGTGGGGAAATTCTGAGCCACACTTATCGTATCGGTAATGTTAAATTTAAAAAGAATTCCCCAAAATAAGAAGAAGAGGTAGTAACTGAAGATGATTTTGGAGAATTTGTGCATGTGAGCCCCTTGAACACTGAGAAGTGATTTTACTTCCTATTATAGTAAAGTAGCTGAAAAGAACCTTAATTTTTAGAAAATCTAGAAACAAAAAAGTCATAATCGTAAGATATGACTTTTAATAATTCTTATTTTTCTTCGTCAGGGGTCATAATCATTGGTACGATTAGAGGACGGCGTTCTGTTTGTTTATAAAGGAATGGCGCGAGAGCCTCACGCATCGCCCGAGCAACAACAGCTTCGTTGACATTTTCTGTGTTCAACATTGCCTCACGGATTGCATTAAAGAGTACGCGCTGTCCGTTACGAATTAAATCGCCAGATTCACGCATGTAGATAAATCCACGGCTCAACATGTCAGGGCCTGCAAGGACCGTTTTGTTTTTGAAGTCCACAGTTGCGACAGCAAGCACGATTCCATCTTCAGCAAGCTCATGACGGTCATGCAGAACTGCATTACCTACATCACCAATACCTGAACCATCCACGTAAGTATCAGAAGCCGGGAAGTGATCAGCATAACGTGCGGAGTCTGCAGTCAACGCAAGAACGTCCCCATTTTCAAAAATAAAGCAATTTTCTTTTGGTACACCTGTATCTTGTGCTAAGCCAGCATGAATCTTAAGCATGCGGTATTCACCGTGGACAGGCATAAAGTATTTTGGCTTAATCAAACGAAGCATTAATTTTTGCTCTTGCTGTCCGCCATGTCCTGAAGTATGGATGTTGTTCATTTTACCGTAAACAACAGTTGCGCCAGCTTCCGTAATGGTGTTAGCCAACTGGTTTACACCATGAGTATTACCTGGGATGGCATTAGATGAGAAGACAACTGTATCCCCCATTTGGAGGGTGATATGACGGTGCATACCGTTAGCGATACGGCTAAGTGCAGCCATAGGCTCACCTTGCGAGCCGGTACACATAATAAGAAGTTCACTAGAGTTGTATTGATTTACTTCGTTTGGCTCAATGAAAGTCCCTTTAGGAGCTTTGATGTACCCAAGTTCCAAACCATTTA
This sequence comes from Lactococcus garvieae, assembly GCF_016027715.1. NCBI lineage: Bacteria > Bacillati > Bacillota > Bacilli > Lactobacillales > Streptococcaceae > Lactococcus > Lactococcus garvieae. The sequence continues at coordinate 1,559,275 of NZ_CP065691.1, read as the reverse complement.
CAATGGCTTTTTCCATAGAACGGCCGAAGACGACGATTTTACGGCCAGTCTTGACAGCTCCATCAACAGCTTGTTGCAAACGGAAGATGTTTGAAGCAAATGAGGCGAAAATGATACGTCCTTCGATGCGTTCAAAGATCTTCATGATGTTTTGTCCAACAACCTTTTCAGAATGAGAGAAGATTGGGATTTCTGCATTTGTTGAATCAGAAAGAAGCAGTAGAACTCCTTCTTCACCGAGGGCGGCCATGCGGTGTAAATCAGCAGGCTCGCCTACAGGAGTAAAGTCAAATTTGAAGTCCCCTGTAGCAACAATTTTACCTTGTGGAGTTTCAACGACAATTCCTAAAGGTTCTGGAATTGAGTGGGTAGTACGGAAGAAGTTAACGCTTAAGTTGTTAAACTTGATTTCGCTGTCTGCATGGATTTCGAAAAGTTTTGCGTCACGCAAAAGTCCATGTTCTTCTAGCTTTCCACGAATGAGAGCAAGCGAGAGCGGTCCTGCATAAATAGGGATATTTGCTTGTTTCAGGAGGAAAGGTATACCACCAATGTGGTCTTCGTGTCCGTGAGTGATGAAGAGACCTTTGATACGATCGATATTTTCGACAATGTAGCTATAGTCAGGGATAACATAGTCAACACCCAAAAGATCATCTTCAGGGAATTTTATTCCGGCATCAATAATAATGATTTCATCTTTATATTCAACACCGTAAGTATTTTTACCGATTTCGCCCAGCCCGCCTATGGCGTAAACTGCGACTTCCTCGGAGTTAATTTTAAGTGGTTTAATCATTGTTTTCTTTCTATACATATTTGTATGACAAAATCACTTTAGATTTGTGACTTGCGCCAAATTTCTAAAGTGTCTTGCTGTAAATCTTAGATAATGCAATAGGCATCTATCTCTTTTTTCTAACTAAAATTTGGTGATCTCAAGACCACCGTTTTCTTTTTCATATTCAACGGCTTCGTCTGAAAGTGAGTCGATGAATTCAACGTGGTAATCTGTATTTGCAGCCAAAAGTTCGCGTGCTAAGATGACACCTTCACGAGTGTCTGTAACATCAAGGTCAAGGTAGAGTACCTCTGTTGTTTCACGACGTGGTGAACGTGTTTTATCGACTTGGTAAAATGCTTTGAAAATCATACTATATTTGAGCGAGAAAAACTCGCCTTCCTTTCTTGTGTTTCCGAATGTTTCAGTTTTACAGTTACTTTCATTTTAGCATAATTTGCAGATAATGGAAAGTATGGCTTTATAGAAGTGGATTTAGGCTATATGCCCCTCTTCGTTTTCTCAGATATAATAACCGACTGTTCCTCTATTTGGAACCTCTTTTCAAAATATAAAAGTGAAAAATTTCAAGTAAAATAAAAAATGGTATAATAGGAGCTATATATACTTCAAGTTAATAAAAAAGCGTACAGACCATTTTAGAGAACACTCCTCAGGATGGGAGAGAATACTCGGTCTCAGCCTACAAATATTAAGGTATAATAGAATAGGAAAGAATGGAGAAAACTACCCGTGAAAATCTTAGCTTTTGACAGCTCTAGTAAGGCGCTATCTGTAGCACTTGTCGATAAGGATATCTTGTTGGGAGAAATCACCCTAAATTTAAAGAAAAATCACAGCACAACTCTGATGACTTCCATAGATTTTTTGATGCAACAATCTGCTGTGGAAGCGAAAGAGCTTGACCGTATCGTTGTGGCACAAGGTCCAGGCTCTTATACAGGTTTACGTTTGGCAGCAACAGTCGGTAAGACACTTGCTTATAGTTTAAATAAAGAGATTGTTGGTGTTTCAAGTCTTTTGTCAATTGCAAAAAGACTGCATACAGATAAGGCCATTGTACCTGTGGTGGATGCACGGCGAGGAAATGCTTACGCAGCTCTGTATCAAGGTGACCAAGAAGTGATTGCAGGACAACACTGTTTATTCCGCGAGTTTTTGGAAAAACTAGACAAGCGAGAGCCTGTTATATTTACTGGTGAAACAGAAAACTTTATTGTCGATATTGAAGCTGCTGGCTTTGAAAGTTTTGAAATTATCAAAGACAGTCAAGAAAAATTACCTTCGGCTTATCAGATGGCACTTTTTGGGGCAAAACTTGAGCCTGTAGCGGTTCATGGCTTTGCGCCAAATTATCTCAAAAAAGTTGAAGCAGAAGAGAAATGGTTGGAAACACATGAAGAAGCTGAAAATGCTGCTGACAGATATGTTCAAAGGATTTGAACCACGTCGTTATATAAATATAGATGAAGTTGATTTAAAATCGAACATTGAAGGTGTCGACTATCGCTTGGCAGAACGTGAAGACATCGTTGAGATGCTGGCTATTGAGCGTGATGTTTATGATGGCGAAGTACCTTGGACTTTTTCACACTTTGAACATGAAATTGTTCAAGAAGAGAATGCTTTCTTTGTTTCTGCACTTATCGAGGGTAAGCTTGTGGGCTTTATCGGTATTCGTCTCACAGAACGGGGCAAAGTGGTACATATCACTAACTTGGCTGTTTCCGTGGCACATCAAGGTCAAGGGATTGGAAGTACTCTCGTGAAGCAAATGGTTCGCTTGATGACGCTTTTAGGCAAACATCAGATGACGCTTGAAGTTCGTCGTGACAATACAAAGGCCCAAGGACTCTATCGTCGTCTCGGTTTTACTACCGGAAAGCTCATCTCTGAATATTATGAAGATGGCGGAGATGCGGTATGGATGTCAAGGCAGTTGCGAAATGAACCTGAAAATTAATCGATTTGACCGTCACCATAGTGATGCTGCCGAAATGGCTAAAAAGTTAAAAGAAGTTTTGGAAGCTTGCTATGGACAATCACCTTGGTCTGAGCCATATCTTGTAGGAAATTTAAAAACGGACACTTATTTTTTAGCAGAAGTTGACGGAGAACTTGTTGGTTTTTTATCGCTCCAAGTTATTATGGATGATATGGAGATTACCAATCTTGCAGTGAAGCCAGAATTTCAAAGTCAAAAAATAGCCAGTTCTTTGATGAACCAGATAATGAACTTTTCTGGAACTTTCTTTTTAGAGGTCAGAGAGTCAAACTTACCGGCACAAAATTTATATAAAAAATATAATTTCGAGCAATTTCATACTCGAAAAAATTATTATTCGCACCCGACAGAAGATGCGATTCTAATGAGGAAGATACAATAAAATGAATGATAAATATATATTAGCTTTCGAGACCTCTTGTGATGAGACATCTGTTGCTGTTTTAAAAAATGGCACAGAACTACTTTCTAATGTTATTGCGAGTCAGGTGAATAGTCATAAACGTTTTGGAGGAGTCGTTCCTGAGGTGGCAAGTCGTCACCATGTGGAACAGATTACGGCTTGTATTGATGAAGCTCTAGAACAAGCAGGTATTCAAGCAACGGATCTTACAGCTGTGGCTGTGACGGAAGGCCCGGGACTTGTGGGTGCCTTGCTTATTGGTATTATGGCCGCAAAAACTTTTGCTTGGGCTAATAATTTGCCACTTATTCCTGTTAATCATATGGCTGGGCACCTTATGGCCGCAGCTTTGGTTGATACGATTGAATATCCAGCTATGGCCTTGCTCGTTAGTGGTGGACATACAGAGTTGGTGTATGTGGAATCTGAAGGTAACTACAAAAAAATAGGCGAAACACGGGATGATGCTGCAGGTGAAGCCTATGACAAGGTTGGTCGAGTGATGGGACTGACATATCCATCAGGAAAAGAAATTGACGAACTTGCGCATAAAGGCGAGGACACCTATGCTTTCCCACGTGCGATGATGACCGCAGCAGATGGTCTGGAAATGTCTTTCAGTGGCTTGAAATCTGCTTTTATAAATCTTGTGCATAACGCAAAACAGCAAGGGCAAGATTTAGTAGCAGATGATTTAGAAAATTTAGCAGCAAGTTTTCAAGCAGCTGTGGTAGATGTGCTGATTGCAAAAACAAAACGTGCACTTGCCCAGTATCCAGCCAAGACACTAATCATAGGTGGCGGAGTATCAGCCAATCAAGGCTTACGCGAACGTCTTGCTACAGATATGACCGATATCAAGGTTATCGTGCCTCCGCTCCGACTTTGCGGAGACAATGCTGGAATGATAGCAGCGGCAGCTTCGATTGAGATGGAAAAAGGGAATTTTGGAGACTTGTCTCTTAACGCACGTCCGAGTCTTGTCTTTGGTGATATATAAGCAAATAAAAAAGTTCGGAAATTTTTCCGAACTTTTTTTAGTGTATGGACTTTCTTAGCCAACAACAGTAAGCTCATGGATAGAACGACCTTCATCATCAAACATTTCAAGCCAGCTGTTTGTTCCCGCGAAATAGATAAAATGGCCCATTTCATTAACGGAACGCAGGATAATGTCTTCCGTGGTTGTCCAAGTGTTTTGATCAAATTTATCCTTGTTTTCTTCGCGTAGATTTAAAGCAAATTTGGCTGTGAAACCTAGGGTCCCGTCCGCTCTTTTAGGTGCGGCATCATTCGGTAGAATTTTTGCGCCAGCAAGTAGGCGCATTTCTGTCGCTTTTTGCCAGATCACAGTTCCAGATGTCCCTTCATGCTTAATATGGAACTCAATGGTGGAGATAGCCTTTTTCCAGCGGTGTTGTGCCTTAGCGGAGTAAGCTTTTTTCTTGGCAAACTTAAAACCAAATGCTTCAAGACTTGGCAAAAATTCTGCAGCAGCTTTACTGCAAGCTTTATAAATATTTGAAGGAAGCTTGATCGGCTCAGGTTGTGCAGCTAATTTTATTCCTGCATCTTGGGCAGCTTGGATAAGAAAAGCTTCCAAATATGCTGTTTCTAAATCATAGACAGTAGGATCAAGGATGATAACTCTATCGAACTCGAGTTGAGGAATCAAGTTTTTATCGGCAGCAATCATAATAATATGTCCTTTTTTCGTTAAGAAAAAAATTTCGCCTTTCTTGAGGGCAAAGCGCGTGTTATTACTTTCAAAAATACGTATATTTGACCCAGAAGCAAGCTCCAAGAGGAGCTTTCCTTTTTCATCAATCGTTACTGTAAATCTTGTTTTTGTCATACTTTTATTGTAGCAAAAAAGTCTGTTTTTTCACTCTCTTATGAATGAAACTTTTATTTATATTAAAAAATATTTAGATCGAGCTTTAAAAATTAAATGCTATAGAGACAATCTTTTCTCGAAATTTTCTAAACAATTTGCTATAATTGAATAAACTAACAAAAAGGAAGCGAATAACCCTATGGCAGTAAAACGTTTAATTGAAACATTTGTACCAGAAAATTATAAAATTTTCCTTGATATTGACCGTAAGTCCAAGACTTTTAAAGGTCAAGTGGCAATCAAAGGTGAAGCAAAAGCAGACACCATTTATTTCCACCAAAAAGATTTGAATATCACTAAAGTCTCTGCTTTTAGTGTGGAAGCAGATTTTACTTTGGATAATGCCAATGAAGAAATCGCTGTTAAAGTAGGAAACACGGGCACTGTAACTGTAGCTTTTGAGTATGAAGGCAAGATTACTGACAATATGATGGGGATTTATCCATCATATTATGAAGTGAATGGCGAGAAGAAAATGCTTATCGGTACGCAATTTGAATCTCACTTTGCCCGTCAAGCTTTTCCATCTATTGATGAACCAGAAGCTAAGGCTACTTTTGACCTTTCAGTGAAGTTTGATGAGGAACCAGGTGATATTATTATTGCTAATATGCCAGAGTTGCTCAATATTGGAGGCATTCACGTCTTTGAGCGTACAGTTCGTATGAGTTCATATCTACTTGCTTTTGTCTTTGGGGATATGCAGTATAAAAAAGGACGTACAAAATCAGGTGTTGAAGTAGGAACTTTCTCAACAAAAGCACATTCAGAAGCTGTATTAGATTTTCCTTTAGATATTGCGATTCGCTCTATTGAATTTTACGAAGATTACTATAAAACACCATATCCATTGCCACACAGCTGGCATGTAGCTCTTCCTGACTTCTCAGCAGGTGCCATGGAAAACTGGGGCTGTATCACATACCGTGAAGTATGTATGTTGGTTGATCCTGAAAATGCAACTGTCGCCAGCAAACAATATGTAGCGACTGTCATTGCGCACGAGTTGGCTCACCAATGGTTTGGTGATTTAGTTACAATGCGTTGGTGGGATGACTTGTGGCTCAACGAGTCATTTGCGAACAACATGGAATATGTGGCTATTGATGCTATCGAACCAGATTGGAAAGTCTGGGAAAGCTTCTCAGTTAAGGAAGCCAGTCTTGCTTTGGACCGAGATGCAACTGATGGGGTTCAATCTGTACACGTTGATGTTAACCATCCTGATGAGATTGGTACACTTTTTGATGCGGCCATCGTTTATGCTAAAGGCTCACGCTTAATGGTTATGCTCCGTAAATGGTTGGGAGATGAAGACTTTTCAGCAGGTCTGCGCAAATACTTTGAAACTCACCAATACGGCAACACCGTAGGTGATGATCTTTGGGATGCACTCTCAAGCACTTCAGGTAAAAATGTGGGTGAATTTATGCACTCATGGGTTAACCAACCGGGTTACCCAGTATTGACAGCGGAAGTTGTTAACGACACACTTATCTTAAGCCAAAAACAATTCTTTATCGGACAAGGTGAAGACAAAGGCCGCTTATGGCAAATTCCATTGAACAGTAACTGGACAGGTTTACCAGATACTTTAACAACAGAAAAAATTGAAATCCCCGGCTATGCAGCACTTAAAGCTGAAAATGCTGGCCAACCGCTTTTCCTCAATGAAGCTCATGCGGCACACTATATCATTGACTATAAAGGTGAGCTCTTAGAAAATCTCTTAGATAACCTTGCAAACTTAGAAGATATCACCAAGTTCCAAATCCTTCAAGATCGTAAATATCTTGCTAAGGGTGAAGTTATCAGTTATGCTGACGTTGTAAAAATTCTTCCTGCCTTTGCCAATGAAGAAAGTTATATTGTTAATCAAGCCCTCAATCAAATCTTTGGTGAGTTGGATATCTTTATTGATGATGAGTCAGAAACGGAAAAATCATACAAATCACTCGTTGGTAAAGTCTTTGCTAAGAACTATGCACGCTTAGGTTGGGAGAAAAAGGCCGGAGAGTCTGCTGGAGATGAAACTCTACGTGGAACAGTACTTTCTCGCACTCTTTACTCTGAGAATGCTGAAGCTGTAGCAAAAGCCAGTGAAATTTTTGCGGCTCATAAGGAGAATGTAGCAACAATACCTGCAGACATTCGTCCAATTGTTCTTAATAACGAAATTAAAGCAACGAATTCGGCTGAACTTGCTGAGTCTTATATGGATACATATGTGAAAACAAGCCTTCAAGAGCTTAAACGTGAGTTGGCGGCAGCTGTTGCTAATATTCGTGATGAAGCAGTGATTCAAAGTATTTTAGAGGATTTCAAAAATGCTGATGTTGTCAAACCACAGGATATTGCTTTCTCTTGGTTCTATCTTTTAGCAAAAGACTTTGCTCAAGACGCAGCTTGGACATGGGAGCGCGATAACTGGGATTGGATTGCAGAAAAACTAGGTGGCGATATGAGTTACGATAAGTTTGTAATCTATCCAGGAAACGTCTTCAAAACTTCAGAAAAATTTGAAGAGTATAAAGCATTCTTTGAACCAAAATTAAGTAACCCAGGACTTAAACGTTCAATCGAAATGGCTATCAAGCAAATCGATGCGCGTGTATCCCTTATTAGCAATCAAAAAGCTGCTGTTGAAGCTGCTATTGCTGATGTAGAAAAAGAATTGTAAGATTAAAAGCCCCTTAGAAGTGAGAATAGATCGGACTTCTAAAGGGCTTTTTCTGTACAGAAATTTCTGTAAACATCTAAAACTCAATGTAAAAGAAAAGCCTTTAAACTGAGAAGTATCTGAACAAAGCTTATGGTAAGCTAGAGAGGTAAAAAATATAAACAGAGTAGGGCCAATGCGTTAAGTGCTGTGAAATGGGATGTCGTTCACAGACGAAACTTGGAATTTCCAAGTGCGGTAGAGGCTTGCATCCGCTGATTCTCATATAATCAGTTACTCACCAGATCCTTGGGAGGTACTATATGAAAAGATTTACTGTGAAGCTGTCACTGATACAGCTTGTTTTTTTGGCGATTTTGTTGGCACTCTCCATCATCTTACGCTCTTTTACTTTCGGGAGTAGCTTTTGGAAACTGTCGCCAGGTTTTGTAGCTGATGGGCTAATTGGTTTCTTTGTTGGTCCCTTATGGGCTGGATTAGCTTTAGGCCTTGGCGATATCTTTGGCGTTCTTTTTCGAGGAAGTATATCGTCACCTGGGATGACAATAACCGCTGTTGGAGTTGGTATTATTTATGGCTATGCTTTCTACAATAAAAAGATTAATATTACCCGTAGTAAGGATTGGCTGTATATTTTAGCTATTGTTAGTCTGATAATGTTTTTTCAGACACTCTTGCTCAATACATTTTGGCTTTCGTTAATGTATCAAACACCTTTTAAGGTATTACTCGCCACACGTATACCTTTGTTGATTCAGATACCAATAAGAACGGTAATTTTGATGTTGGTTTTTGACAATATCCAAAGAATCCCGCAGATTATGAGAAGCCTTAAGAAATAGAGAGAAAACCGTCATTTTTGGCGGCTTTTCTTTTTGAGGATAAAGAGGGAAAAAGTTAACAGGAAAGCTCCCATAAAAGCAGGAGAAGATGGTCCGAAAAGGCTGTAAAATTGCCCTCCGATTAACGGGCCGATAATCCTAGTAAGAGCTTGGAGGGCTTGACTTCCACCTTGAATTTTTCCTTGGTGCTGCTCCGATACAGCTTTAGAGAGATAGCCGTTAAAAGTGGGTGAGAAGAGAGAATCACCAAAGCCATAAATGAAAATACCTAAGATAAAGAAGAGTGGATTAAGACTGAGAGCGGAGATAGCGATGAAAATATACCCTAAAAGTTCTGAAATTATAGCTAAAAGGATAATCCGAAAATCAGATAATCGTTTAATCAAATAAGGCATAATAAAAGATTGTGTGAGGATATCTTGAAGTCCCATTATAGAAAAAACTAAACCGATGAGTACAGGTTGCCAAGCAAAACTATCAAGAGAAAATTGGGACATGATAGCCTGTAAAGCTCCGTTAGGAATCCATAAAAGTATACCAGCGATCAGTAAGCGGCTTAACTTTTGAAGCTGAAACAAACTCATAATTTGGCTAAAAGGATTGAGTTGACGTATCTCAAGTTGTGTGAGGCGGTTTTCTTCAGGTAGGCTTTCTGGCATAAAGAAGTAGCCATAGATGAAATTAATCAGGCTGATGAGTGCTGCAAAGAAAAAAGGTGTACGATAGCCAAAATGTGATAAAAGTCCTCCAAATGTAGGTCCTAGCAGGGTGCCAATACCGACCACAGCCGACATCCACCCAAAAATTTTAGTACGTGATTCAGCACTGGTAATGTCTGCAAAATAAGCAAAAAGAGTCGCAATATTTCCTCCTGATATCCCATCAATAATCCTCCCGAGAAAGAAAAGCCAAAGTGCGCCCGCCATTCCAAACATCAAATAACCAAGGGTAGATCCGAGCAAGCAGAAAAGTAAGATAGGTTTGCGACCAAATCGGTCACTTAAGCTACCAAGAGCTGGTGCAGCGAAAAAGGTACACAAGGCATAGACGGAAGTGAGCAGCGTAACCATTAAAGGTTGGGTAGAGCTTGTAGTATAGGGGGTAAGTAAAAAAGGGATGACTGGATTAATAATGGTAAAGCCAAGTCCTGTGAGAAAAACGGAAATCAGGCCAAAACTGAGAGCGTGCTTGTTTATAGTGTGCATAAAACTCCTTAATTAATGTTTCTTAGGAAACTATAATATAGAGTATATCCGTTTATTGTTTCTTTGTCAACAAAAAACTTTGATAAAAAACAGCTCTATTTAGAGCTGTTTCGGAGTTCTTTATCTAAGTGCTCATTGTAAAGTTGGGTGAACTGTAAGATAGTATCCAAATCTTTCGAGCTAAAGGATTCGAACACGGGCTGATCACTGATGAGAAATTCATCATGAAGTTGCTCGTGCTGTTGATTTATTTTTTTACCTTTTGCTGTTAGTTTAAAATAAATTTCCTTTTTATTATCTGCTTTCTGAAAAGTAGCAATGTCTTCTTTTTGAAGTAATTTTTTTGTAGCTTTACTAATCGCTCCTCGTGTGACATACAGCTGATCAGCAAGTTTGGTTACATTTGGTTCATCCAGTTTAGCAATAAATTCAATACAGGCAATTTCTAAAAAGGAGTAGCCTTGAAATTTTTCAACCATTTGCGGTTTTCTTAATTGATCCATCTTATTAAATAAATCAGTAAGACTCAGCATAATCTCTTCTTGTTCTTTCATACTATGACTCTCCTGTTATTTGACGATAGATGCAGCGCCATTGCTCATTTCGCCGCCAAATACTTGATACAGTGTAACGTTTTTGATGTTCAAGATAATGATAGGTGAGAATGAATGTTTTTTTGCTGACTTGTTCCGCTTGGTAATTTTTTATAGCTAAATGTTCTTTCGGAGTAGACGCGGAAATAAATTCTTCAAGATGAATGATTTTACCATTTACGGTAACAGCCTGAAATTGAGGAGCTAAGAGATTTTCAAGGTTTTTTCCATTGAGAAGAGCTTCCTCCTTAGGTAATAATTCAAGGGCACGAGAAGCAAAATGCTCTTCTTCTGGTAAGGCGGCTGGTTCAACATGAACATCGACATCGTAAACATCAAAACCGGCCATTAGCATACGTTCAATTTTTTCCGTTGCAGCATGACTCTCATAAACCGATAAATCACGAGACATTTCCACAACAACATCAAGAAATATGTTACTTCCGTAAGTTCGACCCCGAATCATTTTTACAGATTTAACTTTATCAACCAGTTCAATAGCTTCTTTATAATCTACTAACAGATTATCATCAAAGCCATCAGATAAAGAAAAGACACTGTCCCGAAAGATATCATAGGCAGTCTTCAAAATAAAGCCACAAATAACCAAGGCCATAATTCGGTCTAGCCAAATCCAGTGTAAAGCAGCAGCAATGATAGCGACAGTTGTTCCGAGTGAAGTTAGGGCATCACTCAGATTATCTTTACTTGAAGCTTCCAGCGCTTTCGATTGGGTTTTCTTTGCTAAACGGCTAGAGTAAAAGTAAACGGAAATCATAACAACAGCTGAAAATAAAGCAACTGCAGCACCGATTGGATTGATTTCTGTTGAACTTCCTTCTATAAAACCAATGATTGTTTGCCGTAAAACTTCAAAGCCAATGAAGAACATGATAAAGCTAGAAATAAGACTAGCAATCGACTCCACCTTCCAGTGCCCATAGGTATGGTCATTATCCGAAGGAATACGTGCAATACGAAGACCGATGACAATGGCAATATTTCCTAAAATATCCGTGACATTATTGAAACCATTTGCAAGGAGTGAAGCCGAGTTCGTGATTTGTGCGACACCAAGTTGCAGAAGAGACAGGAAGATATAAGCAGCTATACTTACCCACACACCTCTTTCGGCAAGCTTAAGATTGTGAGAACGTGAAATTTTGCTAGTATTCATATATTTAATTATAACAAAAAAGCTCTAGAGCTGCTTTTGTGCATCGCTATTTATAGAAAAAATGACGAGAAATTTTGTAAAAATTATTCTGCTGTACGAAGAATTTAAAAATACCAAACAGAGATGAAATAGTTGTCGCAAATCGTTGACAGTAGTCTAAAAAAACGTTAAAATGAATTTGTTAGTTTATTTTTATTGTAAACTAAAGAAAAGACTAATAGTGTTAGTTATTAGCATTGCAAAATAGATATTTAAATGTTATAATTTTTCAGCTAACGTATTTATTCTTGTTATTTTTGACAAGAAAATGAAAGGAACCTTTTTTATTTATGGTAATGAAAGCCATTGGCAAGTACAAGCTACTTGTCTTCGCTGCCCTTGCTACCATGCTTCTTCAAGTCGGTGCTGCACTTTGGCAGCCACAGTACATGAAGAACATTTTGAGTGTCATGGCAGAATCTATTTCGATATCGGATAAGGTCGATAAAATTAATCATTATGGGGTATATCTTTTGATTATCGCCGTAGTGGGATTGGTTGGTTCTATCCTCAACACAGTGACGGCTGCAAAACTTGCCCAAGCTGTATCCGCAGATATCCGTGAAGAAACCTTCCGTAAAATTCAAACTTTCTCTTATGAAAATATTGAGAAGTTTAACGCCGGTAATCTCGTTGTACGTATGACAAACGACATCAACCAAGTACAAACACTTTTGATGATGACTTTCCAAGTCTTGATTCGTGTTCCGTTACTCTTTGTTGGTGCCTTTATCTTGTCAATTATTACAATGCCTGAACTTTGGTGGATTATTATTGTCATGGTTGTACTTATTGTAATAGTAACAATGGTGTCAATGAAATCAATGGGCCCTCACTTTATGGTTTTCCAAAAATTGATGGATCGTATCAACGGAATTGCTAAAGAAAATCTGCGCGGTGCGCGTGTTGTTAAATCCTTTGTACAAGAAAAAGACCAAATTCAAAAATTTGATGAAACTTCCGATGAACTCTTAGGACATAACATGGCTGTTGGATATACTTTTGCCGCAATGATCCCAGCATTTACAATTATTTCTCAATTGGCCGTGTTTGGTGCCATTTTATTGGTTTCTACATATGTAACACGTGATTTGAATACAGCAGCCAACACTCTAGGCGGTATCATGTCATTTATCCAGTATATGATGCAAATCATGATGGCTATTATCATGGGTGGTATGATGTCAATGTTTGCTTCACGTGGTTTTGTTTCTATCGGACGTATTAATGAAGTTTTGAAAACTGAACCTGCGATGACCTTTGAGGATGTACCAGATGAAGAACTTAACGGCTCTGTTAAGTTTGATCATGTATCATTTTCATACCCTAACGATGAGCATCCAACCTTACAAGACATCAGCTTTGAAATCAAATCGGGTCAAATGGTTGGTATTGTCGGAGCCACAGGTTCAGGTAAATCAACATTGGCACAATTGATTCCACGTCTTTTTGATCCTACAGAAGGAACAGTTAGTGTGGGTGGTAAAGATCTCCGCCATGTTTCAAAAGCAACCTTGAAAAACACTATTTCCATTGTTCTGCAAAAAGCTATTCTTTTCTCAGGAACTATCGCAGGCAACTTGAAACAAGGTAAATCTGATGCCACAGTTGAGCAAATGAGCCGTGCAGCAGAAATTGCTCAAGCTGCTGAGTTTATCGAAAAACTTCCAGATCATTATGAATCACAAGTTGAAGAACGCGGAAATAACTTTTCTGGTGGACAAAAACAACGTATGTCTATCACACGTGGTATTATCAAAGATCCTAAAGTTCTTATCTTAGATGACTCAACATCGGCACTTGATGCTAAGTCAGAAAAGTTAGTACAAGAAGCTTTGAGTAAAGACTTGAAAGATACGACAACTATTATTATCGCTCAAAAGATTTCATCAGTGGTTCATGCGGATAATATTCTTGTGCTTGATGAGGGTAAACTTGTCGCTCAAGGGACACACGCGGAGCTTGTCGAAAACTCTTCTGTCTACCGTGAAATCTATGACACACAGAAAGCAAAGGAGGACTAAGTTTTCGTTGTGTTTCAACATATTTTAAACCTTAAAATATTGGTTGAAAACAGGAAAATGAAAAAAGATTATGAATGATACATCTCGTGCATTGAAGTTCTTCTATCTCTACTTCAAAAAATATAAATTACAATTCCTAGTGATTGCGATATTTATCATTGCGGCTACTTATCTGCAAGTTAAAGCACCTGTCCTTCTTGGGGATTCTATTACACACCTTTCGACTTATGTTGGAGACTACTTTAGTCATCAACATGCAGGAGATGCGGTGAAAGGATTGCAACAGATTGCAGCTGGCTCTAGTCAAGCTCAAGATGCCTTGCAACAAATTGCGAGTCAGATGTCGCAAGCAGCCGGACAGGTTGTGGATTGGCACAGTCTGACATCTGCAAATGTACCTGCAGCAGTAACTTCAAACTTACCATCAGGTACGACTATTGATAGCCTCCAAGCGATGGCTAAAATACCAACAGATTGGCACCAATTGACAGATGCGAATGTTCCAGAAGCGATTCGTGCGAGTCTGAATGGTCAGTCTATTTCTGATTTGATGAAGGTTGCAACTTCACAAGCGCCAAGCAAAGCTGATTTCATGCGTTCAATGTGGATGCTTCTTGCATTTTATGTCATGACAGGTATTGCTCAACTTATTTATAGCTTGCTTTTCACACGTATTGTTGCACACTCAACAAACCGTATGCGTAAAGGCCTTTTCGGTAAGTTGGAACGTCTAACAATTTCTTACTTTGACCGTCATGCAGATGGCGATATTCTCGCACGTTTTACATCTGACTTGGATAACATTCAAAATACTTTGAACCAAGCAGCAGTCAATGTAACAACTAACTTTGCACTCTTTATCGGGATTTTGTACATGATTTTTGACCAAAATGTCAAAATGGCTTTAGTCACAATCTCGACAACACCTGTCGCTGTTCTCTGTGCTGTGATTATTATCGTTCAAGCTAAAAAGTATACTGACAGACAGCAAAAAGAAGTTGGTGAGCTTAACGCTTATATGGATGAGAAAATCTCTGGTCAAAAAGCGATTATCGTTGAGGGTCTTCAAGCTGAGGCTATTGAAGGGTTTGAAGTACGTAATGACAAAGTTCGTAAAACAACTTTTGCCGCGCAAGCTTGGTCAGGTATGATTTTCCCATTGATGAATGGTTTCTCTCTTGTGACATTAGCATTAGTTATCTTTGCAGGAGCAAATATTCTCCTCAATGATGCGTCATTGTCAACAGCAGCAGCCTTTGGTTTGCTTGCTACATTTATCCAATATGCTCAACAATATTACAATCCAATCATGCAAATTTCATCATCATTCGGTCAATTGCAACTCGCCATCACGGGAGCAACACGTTTGAATGTTATGTTTGATGAAAAAGAAGAAGTACGTCCTGAAAATGGAAAACCTTTTGAAAGCATTACTAAAGGTGTACATATTGAGGATATTGACTTTAGCTATCTTCCAGGAAAACCTGTCCTTAAAGATGTCAACATCAATGTAGAAAAAGGCCAAATGGTTGCCTTAGTTGGTCCAACTGGATCAGGTAAAACAACCGTCATGAATCTCATGAACCGTTTCTATGATGTGGACAAAGGTGGTATCAAGTTTGATGGTACGGATATCCGTGAATTTGATTTGGACTCTTTACGTTCAAAAGTAGGTATTGTTTTACAAGAGTCCGTTCTTTTCTCAGGTACAATTGCAGACAATATCAAATTTGGTAAAAAAGATGCCACTATGGATGAAATCATCACAGTAGCAAAAACCACGCATATTCATGAATTTATCGAGAGTTTGCCAGATGGTTATGAAACACAGGTGGATGATGATGACAATGTCTTCTCAGTGGGTCAAAAACAACAAATCTCGATTGCACGTACAATCTTGACAAATCCCGAATTACTTATCCTTGATGAAGCAACATCGAATGTTGATACGGTAACCGAAGAACAAATTCAGATGGCTATGGAAGCAGCGATTGCTGGTCGTACATCATTTGTTATTGCGCATCGTTTGAAAACAATTCTTAATGCGGATAAAATCGTTGTCCTTAAGGACGGTGAAGTTATTGAAGAAGGAAACCACAATGAACTAGTAAATCTTGGTGGCTTCTATTCTGAACTTTATCACAATCAGTTTGTCTTTGAATAAAATTTCAAAAAGAACGGAAGAAAAAACGCTTGTACTAAAAGTACAAACGTTTTTTTCTTCTAAAGGGAGAGTGAAAAATTATTATTATGAGGCTTGTTCAAAGATGGCTACTATCTCCACTGATCCGATACCCGAAGGGATAATAAGCTGTTCCTTACTCAGAGGCTCATCGTCAACTTTCCAGCCCACGAACTGATAGTATGGCAGTTTAGCTTTGGCTTGAGAGATATAGCCTTGTTCAATACTACGGATACCCTTAGGGTGCGTCCAATCTAATGGCTCATCCCAGATGGTTCGTGCACTATAGCTTATGGCGTATTTTATGGGTGTCCATTGAGCATGGAAGTCATAAATTTGTCCAATAGGATCAAATTTATGGTTCTCCTGTGGCTTCCAAAGAAAACTTGGGTTATACACTCTGGTTCGATGGATAACCGAGCTTGGTCCCGCATAAAGTTGTGCCTGCTCTGAGGATTGAGGATGAGCGAGTACATTATGGCGATTGCGTACTTTTGCCCAGCCTTCAAATTTGTATCCCTCAAGTTTCAAGCTCTTGTTTTTGAGTGAATAACTTTGACTTTTTGGCAGTAAATCTGAGCTCATACCAATCCATTGACCGTCGGCATTGATGATTTTATTATAGTTTAAATAGTCTGTATCCTGTAAAGAGGGCGTAGTTGGCAAGCCCGCTCGTTTTAGGTGGTTAAGCATGTCTTTGTTGATGTTAAAAAAATAATTAGCTTTGAAATAGTTGGATTTATTTTTATTTGGGATGAAAGAAGTTTTGAGTGAGAAATTCATCGTTTATCACTTTCTTTATTTTTGTCTTTAATGCTATATTATCATTTTTTTCTAATGATAGACAATAATATACAAAAAGACTTTTTGGTAAAAATTAAACAGTCCTACTTAAAGAAAAAAGGATATCTTCATCTATTCAAAATAAGGGAAAAATGGTAAAATAAAGGGTACATGTATTCCATGTTTCAAATAAAACAATAATAGTGATAGAGTATAATTTATGAAAAAAATAGTAATTAATGGTGGTAAAAGCATCTCGGGTAAGGTAACAATTTCTGGGGCGAAAAATAGTGTAGTTGCTCTTATCCCAGCAACAATCTTAGCCAATGATGTTGTTACACTTGAAGGTGTGCCTGACATCTCTGATGTCGCTAGTTTAGTAGAGATCATGGAAATCATGGGAGCAAAAATCCAACGAGATATTGCTGCTGGTATTTTAACGATTGATACACGTGAAGTGGTTTCCAAACCATTGCCTTATGGAAAGATAAATTCTTTGCGTGCTTCTTATTATTTTAACGGAGCTTTATTGGGTCGTTTTGGGAAGTCAACGGTAGGCTTACCTGGTGGTTGCGACTTGGGTCCACGTCCAATGGATCTCCATATAAAGGCTTTTGAAGCACTCGGAGCAGAACTTTCTTACCTAGAAGATGCAATGCATTTGGAAGCCAAAGAAGAGAAGTTGCGTGGCTCTACTATCTATATGGACATGGTGTCAGTGGGAGCAACAATCAATACCATGCTTGCGGCAAGTACCGCAGAGGGTGTGACGATTATCGAAAATGCTGCACGTGAACCCGAAATTATTGATGTGGCTACTCTGCTTAATAATATGGGGGCGAAAGTTCGTGGTGCTGGCACAGATGTTATACGTATTACAGGTAAGCCAGAAATGCACGGCGCGCATCATACGGTTATACCAGACCGTATAGAAGCTGGAACTTATCTAGCCTTAGCTGCAGCTATAGGTGACGGTGTAATTGTGGACAACGTGATTTATGAGCACCTCGAATCTTTCATTTCTAAATTAGAAGAAATGGGTGTAAGAATGACGATTCGAGAAGACTCAATAGAAGTTCATCGTTCCGAAAATCTAAAAGCCATCAATATAAAAACAGTGCCTTATCCAGGCTTCGCTACAGATTTACAACAGCCGATTACTCCGCTTTTACTTCAGGCACAAGGTCGTGGCTGGATTATGGATACAATCTACGAAAAACGTGTGAATCATGTTCCTGAAATGGCCCGCATGGGTGCAAAAATTTCAACGGTAGATGATCATATAATTTATGAAGCGCCTAATAAGTTGAGAGGTGCGCATGTTCGAGCTACAGATTTGCGTGCAGGTGCTGGGCTAGTCTTAGCGGGTGTTATTGCAGAAGGTAAGACAACGATTGAGAATATTGAGTTTATTCTCCGTGGTTATGATAATATCATTGAGAAAATGACCAGCTTAGGTATAGATATCAAGCTTGTTGAAGAGTAAGGGTGAAACACAAAGAGCTTTTACGTACTAACTAATACAGGAGGTAAATATGGCTGATTTAAAATTTGAAATTGAAGAACATCTCATTACGCTATCCGAGAACGCTAAGGGCTGGACGAAGGAGCTTAACCGTGTCTCTTGGAATGGTATGGAGGCAAAATATGATCTTCGTCAGTGGTCCCCAGATCATGAAAAGATGGGTAAAGGAATTACTTTGACGGATGAAGAATTTGCGGTTCTCCTAAAAGAACTCGGAAATAAATAAAAAACAGCACGTGCTGTTTTTTTATTTATATTGAGCTTATATAAAAAGAAAAATCATAAAAATGATTTTTTTAACGCAGATATATCATGACAATCATGGCAACATAAAGCGCTAGAGTAATTACAAAAGTGATTCGCCAAAAAAGCTTGAAAAAGCGTTTATAGGAGAAAGCCTTATAGTAAAATAAGTCAAGCAGCAGTAAAATTAGAGCTAGGACTGAAATAATGAGAAAATAGTAAGGCAAGATATTTACAGCAGTGAGTTGCTCTGAAAAAAGATGGAGCCCATAAATCAAGAATAAGATATAGACATCAGGAATGAGAAGTTTACGATGTGTCAGGTGGCGAATACGTAGAAATTTAAAAGCAAAAACCAATATAAGCCAGGTGATAAGCGGATACAAAGTGGCAATAATCTTAGGTAACATAGCTTAATTTTAGCGGTTTTAGACTGTTTTGTAAAGTATTATTTGAGAGATACAGGGTCTTAAAAGTAAAAAGAAAGAGAAAAGACGCTTTTATCTTTTTCTCTTTCTTTTAAAACTCACGAATATCAACAAACTGGGCATGGACAAAATCAGCTAAATCTTTGGGATTGAGTCGTACAGAACGCCCAAGTTCACCAGCAGAAACAATGATTTTATCAGCTTTAAGAGCTATTTCATCAATATAGATAGGGAATTTTTTTGTTTGCCAAATCCCAACAGGATTATTCGCACCGTGGATATACCCTGTTGTTTTTTGTAACTCTTTTTGGGGTATCATGTGTACTTTTTTATTACCTGAAACTTTAGCTAATTTTTTTTCAGCCAAGTGCTCAGTTAAAGGGATGATACCAATAAGAGGTCCGCTCTTATCGCCTATAAGTGCTAATGTTTTATAAATATCACTGCGTTGGATGTCATCTGGAAGGAGCTTTTCTTCCAAAGCGTTAATGGCAAGAGCTTCATGATTGATGAGTTCTTTGTCCAAAATTTGCTCAACCAGTGTTTTCTTCAGTTTCTTTTTCTTGCTCATGACTACATTATATCACTTTTTTCCTTGGAAAATTTGGGGTGCACTTTTAGCAATAATAAGGAGAACAAGAGCTGCAAGAATGGCCGTTGCCAGTCCACTGACACCATTCGCAACGAGGGAATACGGGATGGCTCCCCAGCCTTCCCAAGCATACTGTCCCCAGAAAATTACTCCAGCAATAAAATGCCAAAAGTATTTAATAAGCACTCCAAGAAAAACAGCAGCTAAGATAGTTTTTGAGTGGCTTGAATCTTTTTGTCTTAACAAACCCGCCAAGCCAAGAGAAACAGGGGCAACGATATACTCTAGGATGGTCTGAACCGGAGTGAGCACAGTTGCTTGTCCTAAAACGATTAAGAGCAAACCAAAGACAAGTCCGCCAGACATACCCCAGAGTACCCCACGACGTAAAGCTAAAACGAGTAGTGGGATGACTGCAAGCTCAAGGTAAAAGACCTGAGCATAATTGATCGAAATAAAACTCAAGACAAGAGCTAAAGCTGCTGCAATAGCAGTTTCGGTGAGTTCTAAAACCTTAGAATTAGACATAAAAAAATCTCCTTTTGTTGGCACAAAGGAGGGTTAAAGAGAATCAGGAAAAAACTCCCTGAGTACAAACACATTCCTACGCTGGTACTAGCCAGATCAGGTCAAATGGTGTTTCTCAGCCCTTAGCTTTTCTAAGAGCACCCATTGTGCAAATTTATTAATTTTACATTATCAAATATATCATAATGTGTTTATTTTAGCAAAAATGTCATACTTATACCGAGAAAATTCCAAGCCATATGGATAGCCATGTTGAGATAGAAATTACGGTATTTGAAGTAAAAACCAGTAAGAACCAAACTCATCGAACCATAGACAAGCCAACTGTATAAATCTGTTGGACTGTGCATACCAGCGAAAAGAAATGCAGCAGTAATAAAGGCAAGAATTTTATGCTTTTCAAAAAGAATTTCAAAAGGCCCCACGCGATAAGTCAACTCTTCGAAAAAGCCAGCAAAGATAGTTTGAACCGCAAAGATACCTAGAGGAATAACTTGTGCTAAACTATTCAGTGCTTCTTGGTTTTCAGTGCTCGCCTGTAGGCCAAGAACTTGAGCTAAAATATTAACAAGGAGTGACACAAGAAAGAGAGAGCCAAAACCTAAGAAAATTTTCCCAAGAGGAAACTGTTTAATAGCAATGGGTGGGATAACTTTTCTGCGACGGGCGATAAAGTAAGAAAAACCCAAAGAAATAAAGAAGACAACAAAGAAGATGCCTTTATCAAGCGAAGAAAAAGCTTTGCCAGAGTGAAGTTGGCTAATAAGTGTTGTAGTAAAGGTTGGCAGCAAGGAAAGGGCAAACAGAGCTAACCAGCTGGCTTTTTTATAGACAAAAAGCAAACTAATCATATAAAGTATAGCCCCAAGCATTAGCCATTGGATCCAGCTTCCGCTTAAAGAAAAAGGAAGCGCAAAGAGGAAGGCAGGGAGGATAGTCCAAGTCCAAGGTTTTTTAAAAAGGTCACGAAATTTAGTCATAGAATAATTTTAACATATAATCATTGATAAATTGCATAAGTTTTAATAAAATATAATAAGATAAATGGAGAATCAGAATGAAAGAATTCATAGACAATTTAGAAATTTGCTTACCAGGATATCGCGTATTGAACCGTGAAGAAAATTTAGATTTTTATCGTGAAGTTTTAGGCTTGAAGGTCCTTCACGAAGAAAATGCTGAAGTTTTTCTGGCAGGGCATGAAGCAAAAGAACCAAGACTTATACTGGAGGAATCTCCTGGTGTGGCTTCTGTTCAAGGCGTGAAAAAGCATGGTCGTACGGTTATTAAAGCAGAAGAAGATGAGATTGAGCAACTTTTGGCTCATAATATAGACAGAGTTGCCCATATCTATCAAGTGAAAGATAGCTGGGCTTTTGAAGCTGTGTCACCAGAAAACGATGTTTTTCTAATGGTATCGGTAGACGACTGGTCAGATTTGACCGAGGTAAGCAAAGTTGAAGTTGATTTCGACGAAGGCGAATGTCTTGGACTTTCTGATTTCACAATCAAAGAGGTGCAAATTAATATAGCCGAAAAATCAGTGATTGGCGAATATGAAAAGATTTTAGGTTTGAAAGCAGAGAATAATATCTTAGATCTTCATGATTTGCGTCTAGTTTTTTGTCTAGCAGAAGGTGATGATTTAACAGCTGCTATGGATGAAAAATTGGATTTAATGCTGCTACGTTTCCAAGTTTCTCAAAGTTTTGATTTGGCTCAATTTGCAGAGAATCTGTCAACAGATAAACTGTATCTAGATAAAAGAGCAAAAACGCTTGCTATTGATATTCCTCATCATATGGAACTCTGGTTCACAAAACAAGGCTTATGAAAAAAGAAAAAGAATTTTTAGCGAAGATTGATGAATATATTAACCACTCAATCTTTCCTGGATGTCAGTTTTCTGTCTTGGAGGGTGGGAAAGTTCAAGAATTCAGTTTTGGCAATCAAGAAACTATCCCCCAAATAAAACCATTAGTAGCAGATAAAAAATGGGATTTGGCCTCTGTTTCCAAGGTTGTTGGGACAGGAACGGCTGTAATCAACCTGGTTTTGGAGGGGAAGCTAGATATCGATGCCCCTTTTACACAGTATTATCCTGATTTTCATGATGATTCGATTACTTTACGCCAGTTACTCACGCATACAACAGGGATTAACCCCTTTATCGAGAACCGGGATAATCTAGATTTTTCTCATCTAAAGTCAGCGATTGATAACATCGTAGTAACCGAGGATAAAACTTGCCACTATACAGATATTAACTTTATTTTGTTGGGCTTTATGCTTGAGAGGTTCTATGATAAGTCCTTAGACAAAGTCTTTGAAGAACAGGTTTTTGAGAGATGGGGTATGTCAGAGACTTCCTTTGGACCTGTGACAAATGCTGTTCCTACTCGTTCAGACATGAAAGCAGGTACAGTGCATGATCCGAAGGCGAAAGTTCTTGGCGTACATTGTGGATCAGCAGGTCTTTTTGCTCCCATGAGTGATCTTGTAAAGTTTGTTCAAGCTTACTTTGCAGATGAAAAATATTTGGAGTTACAAAAAAACTTTGCTTCTGGAAATCGTCCGCGAAGCTTAGCGTGGGACTTTATTCATAACCAATGGCTGCTTCATACCGGCTATACAGGAACGTTTATCTTGATGAATTTACAAACGCAAAAAGCGGTTATTTTCTTATCAAATCGAGTTTATCTTAAAGATGATCGTGCACAATGGATTGCTGATAGAGATGTACTGATCGAAAAACTTATTGAGAATTTAAGCTAACGTCTGTTAGCTTTTTTAGTGGAAAAAAATATAAAAACATCTCCTTCCCAAATGGAAGGAGATGTTTTAGTGTTTATGTATGAGGCAGTTCGTCATTTTTCTTACGGTAACTGATAAATATAATGAAATAAAGAATCACAGTAAAGATAGATACTCCTATAGCATTGGTAGCGAGGATGCCGATGAAGATAAGTATAAGAGCAAGCAAAGCAAAAAGACTCATGCTTAGCGTAGCAAAGGCTTTTGTCTTACGAGCCAGTAAAAAGCCAGCAAGACTAATCAAGAACCAAACGAGCAGTACAGTATAAGATAAAGAGCCAGCCAAGTAATTGAACAAACTATCTCCAAGGAAATAAGATAGAACAACACCAATATAAAGGGTTCCTGAGCAGAAAAGAACGGCTCTTTGTGGAACTTTACTCTTATTTAGCGTAGCAATTTTATTAGAAAATTTTCCTTTGTGATTTTTCAAACGGAAAAAGAGAATTCTTGAAGAAGCGTAGATTCCTGAATTGATTGAAGAAAACAGAGCTAAAATAATAATAAAGTTAATGATATCTGCAGCAAAAGGAACATGCATTTTATTAAAGACCATAACAAATGGGCTCATTGATGAAGTTGCCAAATCATTCCAGTTATAGATAAGCAGTAATAAGAACATTGGGACAATGTAAAACGAGATAATACGACCGATTACGCCACGGATAGCTCTTGGGATTGCTGTTTTAGGATTCTCAGTTTCGCTGACGGTAATGGCGATTAATTCAGATCCGCCATAAGAATAGATGACGATGAGTAAAGAGTTAACGACACCCTTTAGGCCATGTGGGGCGAATCCGCCATATTTTGTCAACCCAGAGAAAGCAGTAGCGAGGTTTGTATTAAAAATATTTTGGGCAACTAAGATTACACCAAAAATAATGAGAAGAATAATAACACTGATTTTAATAAACGCTAGCCAGTATTCTGTTTCGGCAAAGAAAGTTACAGAAAGTAAATTGATAAGAGAGGTTAGGACCGCAATGAGCAATACAAAAAACCATGAAGGGATGTTGGGAAACCAGAGCTGAATAAAACTGGCAGCAGCAACAGCTTCGGCAATAATATTAATCATCCACATTGACCAATAAAGCCAGTCCGTAAAGTCGGCAGCATGATTACCAAGATAAGGCTGAACTAGGCCTGCTAAACCATGAGGTTCATTAGAATGAAGGACTAATTTTTCTAAGCTCTTCATTACAAAGAATAAAACCACACCTCCGATAAAATAAGAAAGTAAGACCGAAGGTCCAGCAAGTTCAAGAGCAGAAGCGCTCCCTTTAAAAAGCCCAGCGCCGATTGCTCCTCCCAAAGCAATCATAGTGATATGGCGTGTAGCCATTCTTTTTTGTAAATTTTGGTTATTTTCCAATTATAAGTTCCTTTCGTTTTATCTGCTCATTTTGAGTAAATAATGAGCAGTAAAATAAATTAAAAAAAGATGTCCATGGGACACCTTGTTGTCCCATGCTTGACTAACGTCAAAGAGGACTTACACTTTGCTTTAGGGCAATTTAGTGTAAGTCCATTATCAACAACAAGACTGTGTGATAGATGTTTGTCATTTTGGGACCTCTTTATTTTAATAGTGTAAAGTATAATATAAAAAATGCAAAAATTCAAATTTTTATACAAATTAGAAAAAATAAAAATAGAAAAACTGAAAATTTTATTAAGGGCGAGAGAATAAATATTTTAAAAATCACTTTTTTACGATAAAAATAAGTATCCAGTAGGGCCTTCTTGTAAAGAAGAACTTTGAATTATAAAATTTAAAGTTCTTTTTATTGAGAACATCGTGAAAAAGCTAGCAAAATATGGTATAATATATGCACATTTTAATAGGAATTATTAAGAATTATCGGACGGAGAGTTGATGCAAGAAGGCATCAAAATGGGATAGAAATAAAATGAGCAGAATGATGCCAGCGCGCGTGCGCAGTGAAGGAATTGCCCTGTATAGTCAGGGACTTTTAATTGATCCGTCAATAGAAGATTTTAAGCTTTCCGCAGAAGTTGAGGGAGAGCAAGTAATTTATGATATGGATGGTGCACAAGATTACTGTTCGTGCGCAGAATTTCAGCGTAATCATCGCTATTGCAAGCATATTGCTGCAGTGGAAGAGTACTTGAAAAATGAAGTCAAAGAAGGCGAAGAAGAAAAGAAAAATATTGAAAAAATAGAATTAGTAGCAAATGATGAGTTGGCTGCCAATGCTACTTTTTTGGATGCCTTAAATGGTGAAGCACAGGTCAATTTTGGCACAGAGCAGTTTTCTATAGAAGCACACATTGAAGATAATGCACAACTCTATGATGTCTTTTCTATGGATTATTTCATGTATTTTGATTTGCGTTTATATAGTGAACGCTTAGGCAGAGCTTATGTTATCAAAGATATTCCTTATTTTTTGCGAACGCTCCAAAACTTTGGTCAGTATTCTCTCGGAGCATTGCACTATGTTGATCTCTTTTTTGATAACTTTGATGAAGCCAGTCAGGATTTTTTGAACTTTTTACTTAAAATCCATGGTAAGTTGGATGCGCAGATGGCGAATCAGCTCTACATTAAAAACGGACGTTATCTCAACTTCCCTTATCTTTTTATCGAAGAAGCGATGGACCTGGCTTCAAATCTCGCACGCTTTAGTCTGAGATTATCAGGCAGTCTGGTCAACTACTTTACTTTTGTTCCTCTAGATAAGGATTCGGAAATTTTCAAGTTCACAGTGAAAAGCCAAAGGGATTTTATTGAATTAAAAATCGAAGATAAATCTTTTAGTGCATTCTACAGTGGCTCGCTTTTGTATCATCATAATGTTTTCTATAAAGTTGATCATGAGCAAAAACGCCTTTTACAACTGGTTCAAAAAGAACTTGAAGAGAAAAAACACAATCAATTTTCGTATACGGACAAGGATAAAGTTGCTCAAGCCCTGCAGCAACTCTCAACTCTAGGACAGATAGAGGCGCCAGAAAATTTTGTTATACGACCTTTTACACCTATTTTCAATTTTGCGAATCCAGATGGCCAAAGTATTGAGCTGTCTGTTCAGTTTGATTATGGTAACTTTAAAATTGAACATTTTCATGAGCTAGAAACCCTTGAATTTTCACGTGATTTACGCCTCGAAAATAAGATATTTACCCTCATGTCACGCTTTGGCTTTGCGCGATCTTTTACCAGTACAGTGACCCTCTCTACACAATTTGCAGAGACTTTCTTTATCAAAATCCTGCCACAATTTCAAAAATTAGGTCAAATTAAACTCTCACCTGGCTTGATGGACATGAAGGTGGACGAAGTACCTGAAATTATGATTGACCGTCGTGGCGGTTTGCTTGACATTGCTTTTGAAATGCCAAGTATTGGTGAAAATGAGTTTGCGAATGTCATCGCACAGCTGCAGAATAACGCAGAATACTATGTGAGTGAAAATGGTAAATTATTCATCTTTGACCAGAAGTTTAGTGAATTGAAGTCTGCTTTGCGTGAACTGGATGATAATTTTACTATTACGGGGACGAGCTTAGAAGTCAATGTAACACGTAGTTTTCAGGTTTCCAAAATTTTTGAAAATATTTCCAGTAGTAACTTTTCGGCTGAATTCAAGGAATTTTATAGTCACTTGACGGATCCTGAGACATATCCTTATGAAAAACCCGAGCACATCAAAGCTGATTTACGTAGTTATCAAGAAACTGGTGTGCGGTGGATGTCGATGTTAACACACTATCACTTAGGTGGTGTGTTAGCCGATGATATGGGGCTAGGAAAAACAGTTCAAGCGATTACTTATCTCCTTTCTAACTTGAAAGAAGGTGAAGCTGCTTTGGTTACGGCCCCAGCAAGTTTGATTTATAACTGGGCCAGTGAATTTGAACAATTTACAGACACAATTGACTTTGTTGTTGTAGATGGTATGAAAGCGGAGCGCGATGCTTTGATTCAGGGCAATCATCAAGTATATATCACAAGCTATGGAAGTTTCCTTAAAGACTTTGATGACTATCAAGCTAAAAAACTTAATTATCTGCTTCTTGATGAAGCGCAAGCTGTTAAAAACTATAGCAGCAAGACAAACAGAGCACTCAGTCAATTAGATGTGGAACATACTTTTGCCTTGTCTGGCACACCACTGGAAAATCGCTTAGAAGAAATCTGGGCAATTTTCCAAGTTGTTATGCCTGGCTTCTTACCGAAACGTGAAACCTTCAATAAAATGGCACCCGAAGTTATTGCTCGTATTATACATCCCTTCATCATGCGCCGTAAAAAAGAAGAAGTCTTGACGGAATTACCGGATAAGATGGAAATGACTTTGCGTAATAATATGGTGGAAGAGCAAAAACTGATTTATTTAGCTCAGTTAGAGTTAATGCAACAGTCTGTCCGTCAAATGGATAGTGCAAGTCTAAAAAAATCACGTATCGAAATACTTGCCGGCATTACGCGACTACGCCAAATTTGTAATACACCAGCGCTTTTCATGGATAATTATGAAGGCGGCTCTGGTAAGCTTGATAGTTTAATGGAGCTTTTGGAGCAAGTGAAAGAATCAGGCCATCGTCCACTTATCTTTTCACAATTTACAAAAACCTTTCCATATATCGAAGCGGCAATGGAAAAACTGGACTTAACCTCGTATAAATTGACAGGTTCAACACCTGTTAAAGAGCGTCTAGAAATGGTACAGGCTTTCAATGCAGGAAGCCGTGATGCTTTCCTTATTTCCCTTAAAGCTGGCGGCGTCGGACTTAATCTGACCAGTGCCGATGTGGTTATTCTGGTAGACTTATGGTGGAATCCAGCTGTGGAAGAACAAGCCATTGCCCGTGCTCACCGAATGGGGCAAAAGAGCACTGTAGAAGTCATACGTTTGATTACACAAGGCACAATTGAAGAAAAAATTATGGAAATACAAGAACGTAAAAAAGATTTGATTGCCAATGTTTTGGATGGAGATGTGATTGATAAGACGCTCAGCGAGTCAGAAATCCGAGAAATTTTAGGACTATAACTTTAAAAATCAATGAAAATGCGATATAATAGTACTAAAGTACTTACCTAAGAAAAAGATAAGAAAAAATAAACTTTTTAATATAAGTAAGGAAAAATTTCAAGACTAACAAAAAAATAAGTAGGGCAAGCAATGAACGAAGGAAGAAGAGTCGTATTTCCAATCATCGGCGATGATGAAATGCTTGAAAAAGACACACGTGTCATCATGACTAATACGCAGTTGATTACTAAAAATCCTAGTCAGCAAGACGAGGCTTCTTTTAGTAATGTTCAAATGTCTGATAAAAAACGTTCAGATGTTTATAAGCCGGTCAAAACGAAAGTCAGCTACAGTACACAACATCGTCCATTGAACAGCAACCATAGTGGTTATAGCTCTTTTGATAAAATGCCTAAAAAAACGAGTGTTGATGAGTCAAAAGAAAAAGCAAAAAGAGAAGCTGCAGTGCTTCCCAAACGTCCAAAGGATTATGTTCATCCTTTAGAACGTGATAAAGATGATTTCTCTATGCGTCGTTCATCAGCTGTTCTTAGTGCAGCTAAACCACCCACTGGTGAGAAAAAATCTATCGAACAAAAACCGATGTCTCCGAGACGTCCAGTAAACAATAATCCTATTCGGGATATGAAAAAACGCGGTTTGAACCTTGATGAAGCAGTTATTTCAGGTTCACCACAAAAAACAGAAGATAAAAATAAAACTGTTAAAAATGAGTATTTTGATAACAAACGCAAGAACTTATTTGACCGCGGATTTTAAATAAAAGAAGGAGAAAAGATTTCAGTTCCGACTGAAATTTCTTATTTATCATGGAAAAAGTATATCATTTTATCGGAATTAAAGGTGCAGGGATGAGTGCGCTCGCTCTCATGCTCCACCAAATGGGTAAAAAAGTTCAGGGGTCAGATACGACAGATTACTATTTTACACAGCGTGGTCTTGAAGAAGTAGGAATTTCTATTCTTCCCTTTGATGAAAAAAATATTACGCCAAATGTTGAATTAATTGTCGGAAATGCTTTCCGTACGGATAACAATGTCGAAGTAGCATTTGCTGAAAAAAATGGTTTTGCTTTCAAACGCTACCATGAATTCCTTGGACATTTCATGGAAGACTTTATCAGTGTAGGTGTGGCTGGAGCACATGGGAAAACTTCCACTACAGGTATTCTTGCTCATGTGATGAAAAATGCGGTGGATACGTCTTATCTGATTGGTGATGGTACTGGTCGAGGTAATGCTGACAGCGAATATTTTGTTTTTGAATCTGATGAATATGAACGTCATTTCATGCCTTATCATCCAGAATATACGATTATCACAAATGTGGACTTTGATCACCCTGATTATTTCCAAAATATTGAAGACGTCGCTGCAGCTTTCCAAGATTACGCTCAAAATATTAAAAAAGGTATCTTTGTTTTTGGTGAAGATGAGTACTTGCGCAAAATTACAGCTGAAACACCAATTTACTATTATGGCTTTGAAGATAATGACGATTATCAAGCAAAAGATATTATTCGTTCTACACGTGGTTCATCATTTGACGCTTATTTCCGTGGTGAAAAGATTGGTCACTTTGTAGTTCCTGCTTATGGTAAGCACAACATTGCAAATGCTTTAGCTGTGGTTGGTGTAACCCATCAACTTGGTTTGGATATGAATGATATTGCGGATCACCTTTTAACTTTCTCTGGCGTTAAACGCCGCTTTACAGAGAAAAAAGTTGGTGAGACAATTATCATTGATGATTTTGCACATCACCCAACAGAAATCGAAGCAACGATTGATGCGGCGCGTCAAAAATATCCGGACCGTGAAATTGTGGCAGTCTTCCAACCACATACATTCACACGTACGATAGCTTTCGCGGATGAATTTGCTCAAGTCCTTGATTCAGCAGACACTGTATATCTTGCAGAAATTTATGGTTCAGCTCGTGAAGTTGACCATCATGAAATTACAGCGCAAGACCTTGCTGACAAGGTCCGCAAACCTGCACGTGTAATTTCAGTGGACAATGTTTCTCCACTCTTGGACCACAATCGTGGTGTTTATGTCTTCATGGGTGCTGGAAATATCCAACAGTACGAAGCTGCCTTTGAAGATTTGCTCAGCCAATTGACGAAAAATACATTGTAAGATTAGATAAAAAACTTCCGTATATCGTGGAAGTTTTTTTGGTTTGAAGAATTTATATTTGGATTTGGATGTCATGTTCCTAAGACATGTCTATGATATAATAAAAATATGTTAACTTTCCCACTGATCAATGATACATCTCGCAAAATCATCCATATCGATATGGATGCCTTTTTTGCATCTGTGGAAGTTCGGGATAATCCTAAGCTAAAAGGAAAACCAGTTGTGATAGCACGAAATCCTATGGAAACAGGTGGACGTGGTGTTGTCTCGACCTGTTCATATGAGGCGAGAGTTTTTGGGATTCATTCAGCAATGAGTGCTAAAGAAGCCTATGATTTATGTCCACAAGCCATTTTTATTAGTGGTAACTATGAAAAGTATCGTGCAGTATCCAAGCAAGTTCGTGAGATATTCAACCGCTATACAGAGGAGGTTGAGGCAGCTTCTATTGATGAAGCTTATCTTGATGTAACAGAAAATAAAATAGGGTCAACAAGTGCGATTAAGATAGCAAAACTCATTCAGCATGACATATATGTGGAACTTGGTCTAACTTGTTCAGCTGGGGTTTCTTATAACAAATTTTTAGCAAAAATTGCTTCAGACTATGAGAAACCGCATGGACTGACGGTGATTATGCCTGATGATGCGAAAGAATTTCTAGCTGAGCTTCCAGTAGAAAAGTTTCACGGGGTGGGCAAGGCAACAGGAGCTAAACTCCATGATATGGGTATATTTAAAGGAGCAGATATTCAAAAAGCTGACCCCTTAGACTTAGCAGATCGTTTTGGTATATATGGTTGGAATCTTTTTCTTAAAGCCAATGGTATCCATGATTCAGCAGTCGTTACCAGTCGGCAACGCAAGTCCGTAGGAAAAGAAAGAACCTATGGTAAACTACTTTATCAGATAGAGGATATCAAACAAGAACTAGCTAATCTGTCCGAGCGCGTTTCAAGGAATCTCAACCAACATCAGCTGACCGGGGATACGGTGGTTCTAAAACTACGTTATTCCGACTTTAGAACGTTAACCAAGCGAAAGAAGTTCGCCGAAAAGATAAGCAAAGCAGACGATATAGCACATACGGCCCATGATTTACTTGAAGAAATTGACTATGATGACACTCTAGGGGTACGCCTACTTGGGGTCACTCTTACAGGATTTGGGGTAGAAGAATTACGATTAGATATGCAAGACTAAGAAAAGGAATGAAAGGCAACTTTCTTTCTTTTTTGATGAGCAGAAAGAAAAGACCACAAAAACTTGCAATCTGAAGCAGGTGAAGCATCTGATTGAGTGACAGGGAAAAGGAAGCCAGAAATAGCCAGAGAAAGTCTCCAGCACCGATATTAATATCGAAAAAATGAGCAAGAAAAGCTAGGGCAAGACAAAAATAGGACAAGAGATGAGCTGGAAAGCACAAGAAAAAGAGAATGGAGAGAAACAACCCAAGGCTTAAAGGGTAGGAGAAAGAGTCAATATCAAATTTGCTCAGAAGTAAACTGAAAAGTAGAGTGAAGAAGCGCACTAAACTTAAATCAAGCGCTGCAACAAATAAAAGACCTGTTAAAAATTCCAAGAAAAAATAACTATAAGAAAAAGCTTCTTGACAATATGCACAACGACTTTTATAGAAAATTTGTGAGACGAGAGGGATTAAATGCCTTCAGCTTAATTGCCTTTTACAGCTGTTACAATGCGAGTGACCCCAAATAATAGCAGCCTTTGAACCCCAGCGGTCAGAAACGACGCCAAGGAAAGAACCAAATATACAGCCTATAAGAAAAGAGAAAAATATCATCATACTTATACAGACGTAAAAAAGAGAAAAAACTCACAATCTTAAGCAGAATATTTTATAATTGACCTTTTTTTTTATATAATTGTAATAGAAATAAAAAATTGGAGGTTTCTATGTCAAAGGAAAAAACACAAGAAGTTTTGAATCAAACTGTTGCTGATCTATCTAAAGCTGCAGCTCTTGTGCACCAAACACACTGGTACATGCGTGGTTCTGGTTTCTTGAACTTGCATCCTAAAATGGACGAGTTCATGGATGGGCTCAACGAACACTTAGATGAGTTCGCGGAACGTTTGATTACTATTGGTGGTTCACCTGTTTCGACGCTTAAGGAATTTGATGAAAAATCGAAGATTCAACTTGAGACAGCAACTTGGGATAAATCAATGTCTGAACGTTTACATGGTGTGTTAGATACTTATAAATACTTGGCACAACTTTTCCAAGAAGGCATAGATACAGCTGAGTCTGAAGGAGATGCAGTTACTGTTGATCTCTACACAGTAGCCCTCGGTGATGTTGAGAAAACAATCTGGATGCTGGATGCAGAACTCGGATAATAAAAAAAGACCTTCAAGTAGGTCTTTTTTTATTATCCATTTTTAATTTTTCCAGACCAGCTGTTCAAGCCTGCTTTGAGGATGTAAACCTCTGGGACTCCAGCTTTTTTAAGTTGTTTGGCAACTTTTACTGAAGCAGTAGGTTTGCCATTTTCATAAAGTAAAACAGGCTTATTTTTGCTTATAGCATTCAAGCTTTGTTCCATTTGTGAAGCAGGGAGGTTACGAGCTCCAAGGATGTGCTTTGCACGGAAATCCGCAGCTTCACGTATATCAATAAGCTGCGATGTAGCCATCAAGCGCTCGAATTCTGGTTGCTCTACTACTTTGGCATTACGTTTAAGTGTCCAACGTGGGTAGATAAAGAAGACGACTATGATAGCTATAAGTAAGATGTCAATGATCCAAATCATTTATTTTCTCCTAAGATTATTTTTTAAATTTTAAAGCAAGGCTTGCTGCTCCGATGATGCCAGCATCATTTCCCAGTTCAGCAAGTTTGATTTTTGTTGAGTCACGGACAGTTGAAAAAGAGTACTTTTGGAAATAAGTTTCTACTTTTGCACGGAGAAACTCACCCGCGGCAGATACTCCACCACCGATAACGATAGCAGCAGGGTTGAGCGTACTTCCAAGATTTGCACAAGCAAAGCCAAGGTAGTATGCAAACTTCTCAACCACACTAAGTGCAAAGGCATCGCCAGCTTCAGCAGCCATAAAGATGTCTTTAGAAGTGACATCTTCACCGTTGTCAATGCTTGCTTTGATGTGACTGTCACCTTCGTACTCTTCAGCAAACTTTCTTGCTAAACGTACTACACCAGTAGCAGAGGTAACTGTTTCTAAGCATCCTGAATTTCCACAAGTACATGCAAAACCGTTGTGAGGTTCTACGACGATGTGACCAATTTCCCCAGCTGCACCCACAACACCATGAATGAGATTGCCAGCTGCAACTATACCGCCACCAACACCAGTTCCTAAAGTGATGAAGACAACGTCAGGTTGATTTTCACCAGCACCAACCCAGCGCTCGCCTAATGCAGCGACGTTGGCATCATTATCAAGGACAAAAGGAAGACCAACTCCTTGGCTGATTGGGACTCCAACTTCTTGGACGTCCGCCCAGTTTAGATTGTATGCACCACGAACTGTCGCCGACTCAATGTCAACAGTTCCTGGTGTCCCCATACCAATACCGATGAAGTCTGATTTATCCAATTTGTAAAGATCGAGACGATGATTAATAGATTCAATAATATCAGGGACGATGTGCTTGCCGTCGCTGAGAACATTTGTTGGGATAGTCCATTTATCTTGAACTTCTCCATCTAGTGTCAGAATACCAAATTTGATAGATGTTCCACCAAGATCAATACCAATAATTTTGTTAGCCATTTAGTTTTTCCTTCTCAATTCTTTCTTCACGACGCAAAATAAGCTGAGCGGTAAGATAATCTTTATCGCTTTTCTCAAAGATACCTTGGTCAACCATTTTTGTAAGTTCCTGTTGCATAAAATAAATCGCATCTAAGCGATTGGTCATGAAATTAATAAAACCGTATTTCTTTAACAATTCCTGTACATCATAAAGTGTTTCCATTGTTCTATTTTACCTTAACTGTAAGCGGTTTTCAAGTGTTGAAAGATTTTAGGAAGATGTATTTTACCTTTCCTGACTTTGAGACTTGACGCTGGTAATTTTTTTAGCGCTTAAAATAAAATGTGCATAGTAGAAAGCAGTGAATTTTTCTCATTTTTATTCCTTACAAAACTTGTAAACGCGTGCATTTTCGCCTTTGACAAAAAGTGTGCTATAATAAATCTGATATATTGTTTGGGCGCACCATAAAAGCTAGCGTTCAAGCTACGGAGACGCGATTTCCGTATGAATTTTTCGAAAGAATAGGTAGAAATAAATTGACTAAATTACGCGAAAACATCAGAAACGTTGCGATTATTGCCCACGTCGACCATGGTAAAACAACTTTGGTTGATGAGTTGCTTAAACAATCTCAAACTCTTGATGCCCGTACTAACCTTGCTGAACGCGCTATGGACTCTAACGCCCTTGAACAAGAACGCGGGATTACAATCCTTGCTAAAAATACAGCCGTAGAATTCGGTGACACACGCATCAACATCTTGGACACACCAGGTCACGCGGACTTCGGTGGTGAAGTAGAACGTATCATGAAAATGGTTGACGGTGTTGTGCTTGTTGTCGATGCTTACGAAGGTACTATGCCTCAAACACGTTTCGTTTTGAAAAAAGCATTGGACCAAAACTTGACACCAATCGTTGTTGTAAACAAAATTGACAAACCATCTGCACGTCCGCAAGAAGTTGTTGACGAAGTATTGGAACTTTTCATCGAACTTGGTGCCGATGATGATCAATTGGACTTCCCAGTAGTTTACGCATCAGCAATTAACGGTTCATCTTCATTAAGTGATAACCCAGCTGATCAAGAAGCAACAATGGATCCAATCTTCAACACAATTATTGAACACATCCCAGCTCCAGTAGATAACTCTGACGAACCATTGCAATTCCAAGTTTCACTTTTGGACTACAATGACTTCGTTGGACGTATCGGTATTGGTCGTGTGTTCCGTGGAACAATCAAAGTTGGGGACAATGTTACTTTGTCTAAACTTGACGGCTCAACTAAAAACTTCCGTGTTACAAAACTCTTTGGTTTCTTCGGTCTTGACCGTCAAGAAATCACAGAAGCAAAAGCGGGAGATTTGATTGCTGTTTCTGGTATGGATGATATCTTCGTTGGTGAAACTGTAACTCCAACAGATACAATCGAGCCATTGCCAGTGCTTCACATTGACGAACCAACTCTTCAAATGACTTTCCTTGTAAATAACTCACCATTCGCTGGCCGTGAAGGTAAATGGGTAACTGCACGTAAAGTTGAAGAACGCTTGCAAGCAGAACTTCAAACAGACGTATCTCTTCGTGTTGAAAATACTGATTCACCAGATAAATGGATCGTTTCAGGACGTGGTGAATTACACTTGTCTATCCTTATCGAAACAATGCGTCGTGAAGGTTATGAACTTCAAGTTTCACGTCCAGAAGTTATCGTTAAAGAAATCGACGGTGTAGAGTGTGAACCATTTGAACGTGTTCGTATCGACACACCTGAAGAATATCAAGGTTCTATCATCCAAGCCCTTTCAGAACGTAAAGGTGATATGTTGGATATGGAAATCACAGGTAACGGTCAAGCACGTTTGGTCTTCTTAGTTCCAGCACGTGGTTTGATTGGTTTCACAACAGAATTTATGTCAATGACACGTGGTTATGGTATCATGAACCACACATTTGACCAATATATGCCAATGGTTAAAGGAACAATCGGTGGACGTAGCCGCGGTGCTTTGATCTCTATGGACCAAGGTTCTGTAACATCTTACGCGATGGGTTACGTACAAGAACGTGGTACACTTTTTGTTGATGCTGGTACAGAAGTTTACGGCGGTATGATTATCGGTGAACACTCACGTGATAACGACTTGACTGTTAACGTAACAAAAGCTAAACAACAAACAAACGTACGTTCATCTAATAAAGATTCAACTTCAGTTCTTAACGCTTCTAAAATCTTGTCACTTGAAGAATCACTTGAATTCTTGGGCGATGATGAATACATGGAAGTAACACCAGAATCTATTCGCTTGCGTAAACAAATCCTTGACAAAGCAATGCGTGAAAAAGCTACTAAAAAGAAAAAAACTGCTGAATAATAGATTTGAAACAAGTGCTTTAGCACAATGAATAATCTGAGAGAAGCTCCGTCAAGCAATATATAGGGAGGAAAACATGTTTTATCTGATACTTTTAGTTTTATTTGCCTTAGGCTATATCTTTTTAATGCCTAAAGATGTTCGAAGAAGTACAGATATCTTTGTTTTTGCTGCTGTGTCTGTGTTAATCGTAGCTGTGGCCATCGGTCAAGCCGTTAGCCACCGTGCAGCCTTATATGAAATAGCAATGATAGTTGCCCTCTTAGTTCTTGCTTTTAAGGCACTCGTAGAAATTGAAAAATTATAAAAAAGAAATAGTTTGTCTCTGGCAGGCTATTTTTTGGAGGTTATATGGATATAGAAAAAATCGAAAAAGCTTTTGGACTCGTACTTGATAATATCATGGCAATCCAAGCAGAACTTATGACGGATTTTTACGATGCTTTTGTGGAACAAAATGCCGCCTATCTCGGTGCTCTGGAATTTGCTGAAATTACAAAAGAAAATAATGATAAAGTGCGTGCGATGAACTTAAGCAAAGGCGAATGGCAAAAACTCTTCCAATTTGTTTTGCTTCAAGGCTCACGTATAGCACCGATGCAAGCAAATCATAATCTCACACCTGATTCTATTGGTTTTATCTTTAATTTTATTATTGAAGATCTCCACAAAGATCATAAAGTTCGTGTTTTAGAGTTTGGTTCAGGCACGGGAAATCTAGCAGAGACTCTTCTGGTTCATATGCAAAAAGAGTTGGACTATGTTGGTTTTGAAGTGGATGACTTATTACTGGATCTTTCTGCCTCAATGTCAGAAGTGATGGGTACGGATGCGAGCTTCACACAAATAGATGCTGTGAAACCCCAAGCCCTAGAAGCTGTGGATGTGGTAATCAGTGATTTGCCTGTGGGATATTATCCTGATGACGAAACAGCCAGTCATTTTCAAGTGCACGATAAGTCAGAACACACCTATGTACATCACTTGATGATCGAACAATCTTTCAAGTATCTTAAAGAGACAGGGTTTGCTCTCTTCCTCGCCCCAGATAACCTTTTAACGAGTGCCCAATCAGAACTTTTGAAGAATTGGATAAAAGACAATGCTCATGTGGCAGCAGTTGTTACATTGCCGTCTTCTCTATTTAAAGGGGCTGGGAAGTCAATTTATTTGTTAAGTAAAAAACAAAGTAATACACCTACATTTGTCTACCCACTCGCTGATTTAGCCGACCGTGCTCTTTTGCAAGAATTTATGTCTGAGTTTGTGAAAAATGTGAAGATTTGACCAAAAACTTCTGCCCGTTCACTGTCATCACTTTGGATTTGTGATATAATTTAATAGAAATTTGAAAGAAGAAGGATAGATAAAATGACAAAAACTCTTGCGGTTAATGCTGGTTCATCATCAATGAAATGGCAAATGTACGAAATGCCAGAAGAAAAAGTTCTTGCAAAAGGCTTGATTGAACGCATTGGCTTGAAAGATTCAATCACAACTGTGAAATTTAATGATCAAAAAGAAGAACGTATACTTGATATCGTCGATCATACGCAAGCAGTGCACATTTTACTTGAAGACTTGAAACGTTTCCATATTGTGGAAGAATTTACTGAAATTACAGGAGTTGGCCACCGTGTGGTTGCTGGGGGAGAAATCTTCAAACAATCAACTTTGATTGACCAAGAAGTTTTGAAACAAATCGAAGAACTTGCACCACTTGCTCCTTTGCATAATCCAGCTAATGCAGCAGGAATCAAAGCCTTCTTGGAACTCTTACCTGATGCAACAGCAGTGGCCGTATTTGATACAGCTTTCCACACAACGATGCCTGAAAAAGCTTTCCGCTACCCATTGCCAAAAAAATATTACACAGATAATGCTGTTCGTAAATATGGTGCACATGGAACGTCACACATGTTTGTTGCTCAAGAAGCTGCAAAAATGTTAGGCAAAGATATTAAAGACACTAAAATCATCACTGCCCATATCGGTAATGGAGGCTCAATTACAGCTGTTAAAGGTGGAGAATCTGTGGATACTTCAATGGGCTTCACACCTTTAGCAGGTATCATGATGGGAACACGTACAGGAGATATGGATCCTTCTGTATTCCCTTATCTTATTGCAAATGATGATGCTCTTAAAGATGCTCAAGATGTTGTCAATATGATGAATAAAGAATCTGGTTTGTACGGTGTATCAGGTCTTTCCTCAGATATGCGAGAAATTATCGAAGCCCGTGATGCAGGAAACGAAGACGCGACCTTGGCTTTTGAAATGTATGTGGATCGTATTCAAAAATTTATCGGACAATACTTGGCTGTTTTGAATGGAGCAGATGCTATTGTCTTTACTGCAGGTGTTGGTGAAAACTCAGCTCCCGTACGTGAAGGTGTTCTTAAAGGCCTGTCATGGTTTGGCATTGATGTTGATTTTTCTAAAAATGTGCTTGGTTTTGAAGGAGAAATGTCAACACCAGAATCACGTGTAAAAGTTTTTGTAATCCCAACAGATGAAGAACTTGTTATTGCGCGTGACGTTGAGTCAGCAAAAACAAAATAAAGAAAAATGGCTCAGTAAAAGCCATTTTTTTATATGGCCTTATTAATAATATATTGATATTCGTTAGACTTATGTTATACTGGTAAGATAAAAGAAAACACTTACATATTGAAAGGGATTTTTAAAATATGGAAAAAACACTCGCTGTTAATGCTGGCTCATCTTCACTAAAATGGCAACTCTATGATATGCCTGAAGAAAAAGTTATTGCTAAAGGTATCTTCGAGCGTATCGGCTTGAAGGACTCTATTTCAACTACAAAATTTGATGAGCAAGTGCACAAAAGAGAACAAGATATTGTGGATCACCGTCAAGCAGTCTTGCTCCTGATGGACGAGTTAATACACTTTAAACTGATCAGCAGTTTCCGCGAAATAACAGCTATTGGTCATCGTGTTGTGGCTGGTGGAGAGTTTTTCAAGACTTCTACTGTGATAACACCAGAAGTTCTCGAAGAAATAAAAAACCTTTCGATTTTAGCACCTTTACATAATCCCGCAAATGTTTTGGGGATTGAAGCCTTTAAGCGACTTCTACCTGATGCGCTTGCTGTCGCTGTATTTGACACAGCTTTCCACACGACTTTACCAGAAAAAGCTTACCGTTATCCAATACCAACAAAATACTATACAGACTATGCTATTCGTAAATACGGTGCGCATGGAACATCACATATGTATGTTTCTCGTGAAGCAGCAAAAGTTCTTGGAAAACCACTTGAGGAGTTAAAATTAATAACGGCTCACATCGGTAACGGTGCGTCTATTACAGCTATTGAATGTGGAAAATCTGTGGATACTTCAATGGGCTTCACTCCTTTGGCAGGTGTAATGATGGGGACACGTTCAGGTGAAATGGATCCATCAGTTATCTCATATATGCTTGAAAGTGATCCTAGCTTGCGTTCAGCTCAAGATGTTATTGACGTGCTCAATAAAAAATCAGGCTTGCTCGGTGTATCTGAATTTTCAAGTGATATGCGTGACCTTGAAGAAGCGCGTAATTCAGGTGACGAAAAAGCTATGCTTGCCTATGAGATGTTTATTGACCGTTTGAAAAAATTCATCGCTCAGTACTTTGGTGTGCTCAATGGTGCAGATGCTCTGATCTTTACAGCAGGTATTGGTGAGAATGATACAGATGCACGTCGTGATATTGTAGCAGGCCTTTCATGGTTTGGTATGGAAATTGATCCAGAAAAAAATGTCCGCGGTGCCAATGGTATTATTTCAACACCCGAATCACGTGTAAAAGTTTTGGTTATTCCTACAGATGAAGAACTAGTTATTGCGCGTGATGTCGAAGCAGCAAAAAATAAATAATCTTTTTAAAAGACCTTCTGGTCTTTTTTTCGAATTAAATTTATGGTAAAATAGTAGGGATAAAAAAGAATAGAGAAGAGACAGGTAACTATGGCT
Source organism: Lactococcus garvieae (assembly GCF_016027715.1). Lineage (NCBI taxonomy): Bacteria > Bacillati > Bacillota > Bacilli > Lactobacillales > Streptococcaceae > Lactococcus > Lactococcus garvieae. Next base: position 1,519,236 of record NZ_CP065691.1, on the reverse strand, counting down.
GATATTAAATATAAACGCGTACTTTTGAAACTTTCGGGCGAAGCTTTAGCAGGGGACAAAGGATTCGGAATCGACCCAGAAACAGTAAAAAAAGTTGCTGAAGAGCTTAAAGAAGTATATGCTCTTGGGGCAGAGTTGGCTATTGTTTGTGGTGGCGGAAATATCTGGCGTGGAGTAACCGGCGAAAAGATTGGCATGGAACGTGCGCAAGCAGACTACATGGGGATGTTGGCAACGATTATGAATGGACTTGCTCTTCAAGATACACTGGAAGCGTTAGGTGTACCCACTCGTGTTCAAACCGCTATTGAAATGAAAGCAGTAGCTGAACCGTATATTCGTCGTCGTGCAGAACGTCATCTTGAAAAAGGACGTGTTGTTATCTTTGCTGGTGGTACTGGTTCACCTTACTTTTCAACAGATACAACATCCGCACTACGTGCAGCCGAAATTAATGCTGATGTTATCTTGATGGCTAAAAACGGTGTAGATGGTGTCTACAACGCTGATCCAAATCTTGATGAAACAGCCGTTAAATTTGACAACTTGACTCATATGGATGTCATCACTAAAGGTTTGCATGTCATGGATTCAACAGCTTCAACTATGTCAATGGATAACCACATCCCATTAGTGGTTTTCAATATGAACGAAACTGGAAATATCAAACGTGTTGTTCTCGGTGAAGAAATCGGAACAACTGTAGAATAAAATTATTAAGTAAAAAAATAGAAGGAACTATCATGTCAAACGAAATTATCGACAATGCCAAAGAACGTATGAAGAACTCGCTTAACAGCTTGCAACGTGACCTCGGTCATATCCGTGCTGGTCGTGCAAATGCCAGCTTGCTTGACCGTATCTCTGTAGAATACTACGGAGCTCCAACACCATTGAACCAATTGGCTTCAATCACTATTCCAGAAGCCCGTGTTTTGATGATCACACCTTTCGATAAAACAATCTTGAAAGAGATTGAACACGCCTTGAATGCAAGTGATATTGGAATTACACCAGCAAATGACGGTTCAGTTATTCGCTTGGTTATCCCAATGTTGACAGAAGAACGTCGTAAAGAGCTTGTTAAAGAAATGGGCAAATATATCGAAGGTGCTAAAGTAGCCATCCGTAACATCCGTCGTGATGCCATTGATACTGCGAAAAAGCAAGAAAAAGCAAAAGAAATCACGGAAGATGATTTAAAAGTGCTTGAAAAAGATATCCAAACAGCAACGGACAATGCTGTTAAAGAAGCAGATAAAATGGCTGCGGAAAAAGAAAAAGAACTTTTGGATGTTTAAGCTTGCCTAGTAATCTGGTAGCAGTAGTGTGATATATTATTCTACTGATCAAATTTGAGCAAGAAAACAATCAGAAAATAACGGCTCTGCGGGGCCGTTTTTAAGGAAATAGAATGAATAATTTATTAGCAACTACATTTTCAGCTATCATCACAGCTGAGGGTGATCAATTTTACTTTTTGCAAAAGGATGACAATGTCATTCGTCTCGCAAAATCAGAAGGAGAACATCAAGTCGGAGATATCGTGACTGGTTTTGCCTATATGGACAAATCGGACAAGATGTGTATGACTACACAAGAGCCCAATGCAACTCGTGAAAAATTTGGTTGGGGTACAGTAACCGATGTCCGCCGTGACTTGGGTGCCTTTGTTGATATTGGCTTAGCTGGAAAGGATATTGTCGTTTCTCTTGATGATCTTCCTCTGCCGGAAGACAAAAATCAGTGGCCTAAAAAAGGCGACAAGCTTTTTGTTAAGATTGTTGTTGATGCGAAGGATCGTCTTTGGGGTAAATTAGCTTGGCACCAGGACTTCTGGGAAATGTCAGGTCCTGCCTATGACAATATGAAAAACCAAGACTTACGCGCTATTGTTTACCGTAATAAAGAAACAGGAGCTTTTGTCTACCTTCCAGACAATAACATGCTTGGTTTTATCCATCCTAGTGAATCTTTTGGTACATTACGCATTGGTCAAGAACTTCAGGTTCGTGTTATTGGTTTCCGTGATCAAGACCGTAGCTTGAATCTTAGTGCCAAACCACGTGCTTATGAAATGCTGGATGCAGATGCGCAGATGATTCTTGCTTATCTTGACAGCATGGGCGGCAAGATGCCTTTTAATGATAAATCTACACCAGATGAGATTAAAGCAACTTTTGGCATTTCCAAAGGACAATTTAAAAAAGCACTTGGTGGTTTGATGAAAAATAAAAAAATCAAACAAGGGCCAGAAGGCACAGAACTGCTTTAAGCGTTAAAGAAAATAACAAAAAAGTTGGAGATTATTCCAACTTTTTTTGTGTTTTTTTACTCTTTTAAGTTTCTTCTATAAGCGGACTAACTTCAAACTGGTTACTGTCTGACAAATCTCTGAACCAGTGGGCAGATTTTTTTAAGGTTTTAACTTGAGTGTGGATATTAGTTGAAATCAGACCATAACGGTTACGATAAGCATTCAGCCAACTCCAACAATCAATAGGGGTCCATAGGTGGTATCCTAAACAGTTACTGCCTTCTAGCATCGCCTTATTCAGCCAATAGAGATGTTCCTTAATAAATTGAATACGATAATCATCTTCAATAATCCCATCACTATTCATATATCTCTCTTCATTTGAAACGCCCATTCCATTCTCGGAAATAAACCAGTCAATATTTCCATAATTTTCTTGAATATCTTTGGCGATATCATAGATTGCTTGAGGATAGATTTCCCAACCTTTATCGACATTCATGCGGCAAGAAGGGAGCACAAATTCCTGCCAAAATTTATTAGGCATAAAATCTACAGCCAAAGAATTAGCAGAGTATTTCGGCCGTTGGACACGATTAGGATGATAAAAATTAATGCCTAACAAATCAACTTTGTTTTCACGAATAATTTTTAATTCTTCTTCATCCGAGTTCCAGAGCGCATTTTCTTTTTGTAGAATATCAATCAATTCTTGAGGAAATTCACCTTTAACAGAAGCGTCCATATAGAGACGATTTAACCATAAGTCAGCAATATGACTTGCCTGAAGATCTTCGGGCTCTTGAGTGGAAGGGTATGGGGGCGTGAGGTTGAGAATAATCCCAATCTTTCCGTCTAAATTGAGCGCACGGTATTTAGCTATAGCTTTACTTGAAGCTAATTGTAAATTATAAGCCACTTGAACAGCCGTGTGCCCATCAATTTTATTCGGATAATGGAATTGGAAGAGGTAGCCTCCTTCAACAACTACCAAAGGTTCGTTATGGGTGAACCAATATTGGATACGATCACCAAAGCATTCAAAAGCTTTTTCGGCAAAACCAGCATAGAGGTTAACAACTTTTTTTGACTCCCAGCCTCCATACTTATGATACAGCTCCACAGGTAAGTCAAAATGATGAAGATTAATCATTGGAGTGATACCTTGGGTGATGAATTCATCAATGACAGCATTATAAAAGTTTACAGCATCTTGATTTACAGTATTTTTTTCTAAATCATCGATAAAACGACTCCATTGGATAGAGGTACGAACCGTTTTTAATCCAGCTTCTTTCATTAGGCGGATATCATTTTTAAAATCATTGTAAAAATTACTTGCTGTGTCGGGGCCTTGGTGTTGGTAAAATTTTTCAGGCTGTATTTCATAAAAATAATCAAACATGTTAGCATGCTGTTTATTAAAGCGTCCTTCAGATTGAGGGCCACTTGTGGCGGCGCCCCACCAGAAGTTCTCGGGGAATTTAATTTGCATTTGTTTTTCCTTTATATTTTTTTAAAGAGCTTCAGTATGGTCAATAACTTTCAAAAATGGAAGCCAGATTAAACCAATCACGATAAATTGTACGAGTTGAAGTAAAGAACCCATAATCGAATTTGTTGCTAAAAATCCTGAGAGGAAGATGGGCATCGTCCACGGAACTTGAGCACCAGTAGTGAGCGGTACGAGACCAGAGGCAAAGCCAAAGTAGGCAATGATAACTGAAACAACAGGAGCGAGTAGCCAAGGGATAAAGATGGTGGCATTCATGACTATAGGAAGACCGAAAATAACTGGTTCATTGACATTGAAGATACCAGGAGCGAGTCCTAAACGTCCAATACTCTTGTATTGTTTATGCTTTACTAAAAAGGCCATGATTAAGACAACGACTAAAGTAGAGCCAGAACCACCTAAACTTACGGTAAATGTATCCATAAATGATTTTGTCACTATATGACCATTTTCAGCTAAAGCCGAAGCACCTTGCTGGGTTAGAGCAGCATTGTCTAACATATTTGTTTGCCAGAAAGGTTCAAAGACGGAGTTAACGATGATTTGGCCGTGGAGACCAAAGAACCATAAAAATTGAACAAGGAAGACCGCTATGATTGTTGCGGGAAGACCAGTACCTAAACCTGTCAGAGGTTTTTGAATGACATTATAAATGACATCATGAAGATTTGTGGTAAAAGCGCCTACCATAAGGGCATTAATAAGCAGGAAGACAAGTAATGTACCTAAAGCAGGGATAAGTGAGGCAAATGATTTTGCAACAGCAGGCGGCACCCCATCAGGCATTTTTAAGGTATAGCCCTTTTTAGTGAGAGCGGTAAAGATTTTTGCTGCCAGAAAAGCGGCTAAAATACCTAAGAACATCCCCTTGGCTCCAAGGCGATCCAAGGTAAGAAGTCCAGTCCCTTCAATGGTTGTGGCACCGTCAGCGGATGTAATCAATGCCGCAAATGGTGTCAATATTAAGAAAGAAGCTAAAGATACAACGCCACTGAAGATGGCTTCAACTTGTTCGGACTTGGCCCAATAATAACCAATGGCGAGGGTGACAAAAATTGTCATGATCGACATTGTTGCACTTTGGCCATTTCCAAAAAGATTGGCTAAGTGTCCTTTCATGGCGTCCGACCAGAAAGGCAAATTATTGAAGACGACAATCAGTGAGCCAAACATTGTGAGCGGAAAACTGACCATAAAGGCATCACGTAAAACAGTGAGATACTTATTTTGACCCAAGCGAGAAGCTACAGGTAAAACTTTCTCTGATAGCAGAACCATAAATTTGTTCATGAAAAAACTCTCCTTAAATATTATAAGGAGAGTATAACACAAGTGAGAATTTATTTCAAACTAAATATATAAAATGGAATAAATTCCTAAAAATTAAGATAATAGGCTGCTAAAATTTCTGATAAAACGATGAAAGCAAAGCGATTATCCAGTTGGTAAATGTCTGTTTTAGAAAAGTCGGTTACATTCGAGGGAAGAAGCACAACCTCAGTTGCCAGTTTTTTGAACTTGGAATTTCTATTCATAGTGATGAGTACAATTTTTGCACCCGTCTCTTTCGCTTGTTCAAAGATTTCTTCATAAAGTTCTGCATTTCCAGAAACGGTAAAAATAATAAGCAGCGTATCTTCATCAAGTACACGAGAAAGATAAAATATCTTTGTTCGGCTTGTTATCGCTTCGACATATTTATCTTGGTATAAAAGAGAATAGACGAATTGCTCAGCAGCCAGCCCTGAGCTACCAATACCTAAAACCCTTGTCGTTTTTGCGCCTTGGATGAGTTGGGCAATATTGGCGAGCTGCTTTTCGGATAAACAAGTGCTAATTAAGTTGAGACGTTCTTTATAGTCGTCAATAATTGATTCAGAGAGAATTTTTTCTTTGGTACTTTCTACCAGTTCTGTTTTTTCATTCTTGTAATTTTCTAAAGAATTTTTTAAATCAGGCAACCCACGATAACGCAGTTTTTTAACCACACGCATGATGGCTGAAGGAGAAACTTCAAGATCTTTAGCAGCTTCTTGTATCGCGCGATTGATAAGCACTTCAGGCTTTCTCATCAACTCCCCTGTAATTTTACGATCTGTTTTTGTTAATTCGGTATAATGAATAGACACTCTTTCCTTAAATGACATATTATTCCTCTCTTTACTTACAGAAGTATCCGTGTTTTTTGTAAGTCAACTCTAAATTAATATAAGAGTTCTATAACTAGTAGTGTACTAAAAATATTATAAGATGACAATTAAAGCTAAAAGAGAGCGATAAAAGAGAAGAATAAGTGCATGATAGTGAGAGTTTTGTTATAATATTTTCAACTAAGAAGAATGGGGTGAAGAGGATGAGTAAAGAAAGAGCGATATTTGCTGGCGGCTGTTTTTGGTGTATGGTGCAACCTTTTGAAGAACAAGCAGGGATTTTAGCAGTGACAAGTGGCTATACAGGCGGTCATGTAGATAACCCAACCTATGAACAGGTATGTAGTCATCAGACAGGACATACTGAAGCCGTTGAGATCATTTTTGATAATGAAGAAATAAGTTATAAGGACTTGGTTGAACTTTATTGGGAGCAAACAGATCCTACAGATATGTTTGGGCAATTTGAAGATCGTGGAGATAACTATCGCCCTGTGATTTTCTATACGAATGATGCACAAAGAAAGATTGCGGAAGCCTCTAAAGCAGAGCTCCAAGAATCAGGACGTTTTGATCAACCTATAGTTACGACAATAGAGGCTGCCCAAAAATTCTGGCCTGCTGAAGATTACCATCAGGAGTTTTATAAAAAAGATCCGATGCGTTATGCATTATCTAGTCGTACACGTCATGAATTTTTGGAGGAAAACTGGAAGTGAGACAGCCTTTTTATACATACCTAATGCGTCACAGATCACCCGTCGAAGTTGATGATGTAACACGTTTGGCTAATCTAGCTTTTGCAGACACACAATTTCCAAAACAATCGAAAGACTTTGATGAAGTTTCCACGTATTTGGAAACCTATGCCCCTTTTTACTTTAACTTGGGACTTTTTGATGAAATCTGGGCTTCATACTTGGAAGCTTAAAAAATGGAGGAAAATATATGAAAATGGCACACACTTGTTACCGCGTGAAAGACTTAGAAGCATCAATCAAGTTTTATCAAGAAGCTTTTGGTTTTGAAGAAAAACGACGTCGTGACTTTTTGGAATATGAATTTACTTTAGTTTATTTGACACTGCCAGGTGACGACTATGAATTAGAGTTGACTTATAACTATAATCACGATGCTTATGATCTAGGAGATGGCTATGGACATATTGCCATTTCAGTTGATAACTTAGAAGAACTACATACACAACAAAAGAAAGCTGGGTTTGAAGTTACAGAGCTTAAGGGACTTCCAAATTCAGAGACACGTTATTACTTCATTATTGACCCAGATGGTTATAAAGTCGAAGTAATCGCGGAGTAAAATAGAATGCAAAAAGACTGAATTATTTCGGTCTTTTTTTTATTTTCCCTGAATATAGCAGGAATATTTTTCGAGTTTACATGATTTCTGATTTTCATGAAAACTGAAGGAAGAGGAAAAATGATAAGAGAATTCTTGTGTTAGACTGTTTGATATTGAAGAAAGATACATTATGAAAATCAAAAAATCATTAGCGTATCAAACTTCGTATGGAGAACTAGAACGCCTGATAATCAGCGGGTGCCTAACAAGAGGTATAAGGTAGGAAGGCGGTTATTATCGTTACACATGTTCCAGCAGTTGTTGCAACTTGTGATGAGGCAATCGAAATATAGAAACTTGACAAATAAAGGCATATTTGGTAGAATATTTAAGTATGTTTTTTGCATACAGGCGTGGAAGATAGAATGGTCTATCATCATACCACATCACGAAAACAAAATAATAAGGAGAAATTTATCGTGGCTAAACAAGTAGAAAAACTCGTTAAATTGCAAATCCCTGCCGGTAAAGCAACACCAGCTCCACCAGTTGGTCCAGCTTTGGGTCAAGCAGGTATCAACATCATGGGATTCACTAAAGAATTCAACGCGCGTACAGCTGACCAAGCTGGTATGCTCATCCCAGTTGTAATCTCAGTATATGAAGACAAATCATTTACATTCATTACAAAAACTCCTCCAGCAGCAGTTCTTTTGAAAAAAGCAGCTAAAGTTGAAAAAGGTTCAGGTGAACCTAACAAAGTTAAAGTTGCAACTGTAACAAAAGCACAAGTTGAAGAAATTGCAAACACTAAGATGGCTGACCTTAACGCTGGTTCACTTGAAGCAGCAATGTCAATGATCGAAGGTACTGCGAAATCTATGGGATTTGTAGTAGAAGGTTAATTTTAAATTAATCGTCGCTCATATTCCACACAAGTGGAAGGCTGTTATAATAACAGACAACCGATATTACCACAAGGAGAAATATAGAAATGGCTAAAAAAAGCAAATCAATGCGCGCTGCTATCGAAAAAGTAGACGCAACTAAACTTTACAGCGTTGAAGAAGCAGTAGCACTCGCTAAAGAAGCTTCAATCGCAAAATTTGATGCATCTGTAGAAGTTGCATACAACCTTAACATCGATACTAAAAAATCTGACCAACAAATCCGTGGAGCAATGGTATTGCCAAACGGTACTGGTAAAACTGCTCGTGTTCTTGTTTTCGCTCGTGGCGAAAAAGCTAAAGAAGCAGAAGCAGCTGGTGCAGATTTCGTAGGTGCTGACGAACTCGTTACTAAAATCAACGGTGGTTGGTTGGACTTCGACGTTGTTATCGCAACACCTGACATGATGGCAGTTGTAGGTCGTCTTGGACGTGTCCTCGGCCCACGTAACCTCATGCCAAACCCTAAAACTGGTACTGTTACAATGGACGTAACTAAAGCTATTGAAGAATCAAAAGCTGGTAAAGTTAACTACCGTGCTGATAAAGCGGGTAACATCCACGTACCAATCGGTAAAGTTTCATTCGACAACGAAAAACTTATCGAAAACTTCAAAGCGATCAATGCCGTAGTTGTTGCTGCTAAACCAGCTACAGCTAAAGGTACATACATCACTAACCTTTCAGTTACTACAACTATGGGTGCTGGTGTTAAAGTTGATACAACAAGCTTCTAAGTTAAAAAATAAAAATCTCCTTAGGGAGATTTTTTTGTTTCCCATAAAAAGGAAGATATTATGTAAGAAATATTAGAGTAATATTTGGTAATTTTAATTAGAAAATGCGCCTTCTTCATGTTATAATAGTGTCATGAAACAAATATTGTGGTTTATTGCCTTAATAGCAATGGTTTGGACAATTATTTTTATTGGGACGATTCTGGAATTTCCGATGTGGGGGTTACAAATAATTTCAGTTATGTTACTTTTTGCGAGCTTCACGCTCATAAAAAAATATGGAAGACATGCGTGGTCGTATTTGCTCGCTATGGATGTTGTATTGGCCCTTCTTCTTTTTATCCTGTATTCCTCACGTTATTTCTTAACTTATTTTCAACATGGAAGTGGCACGACAGAACTTTTAATAGTTACAGGCTCATTTGTAATATCTCAGGTTGTAGGGATTTTCTGGGGAAGACAGTTTTATATAGATGAACATAAAAAGTAGTGATTTATTTATCACTACTTTTTTCTGAAAGCTTTTCTAAAATTTCATTGATTTTATCAATTTTAGGTTGGGCTGTAGTTTGAAATTCACTGACCTTTTTTTGAATTTCTTGACCAGTAAGTTCAGCCTTTTTTGCCTCAATCTGTACTTTTTCGAGATTGACCTTTACCTCATCTATCTCTTTTTTAAGATTGGAAAACATTTCTGTTATATCCTTAATAAAATCTTTCATAGAATTTCCTCCGCAATGGCACGTAAGTCATAAGTATGTTCAGTGAAACGCGCATAGAAACCATCATCTTCAGTATAGCGTGGGATGAGATGGACATGAGTATGAAAAACAGTTTGCCCTGCAATTTCTTCATTGTTTTGTAGAATATTCATACCCTTTGCTCCTAGTGAGTCGACGAGTTTATTGGCGATTTCTGGAATTTTAGCAAAAAGTTGAGAAGCTTCCTCGGGTGCCATCGCCATCAGATTTCGGGTATGTTTTTTTGGAAGAACAAGAGTGTGCCCCTTTGTGGTCTGAGTAATATCGAGAAAGGCAAGTACGTTATCGTCTTCATAGATTTTAGTGCTTGGAATTTCACCCGCAATTATTTTACAAAAAATACAATTATCCATAAGAAATCTCCCTGTTTGTGTATAGTATTCATATAAAAGATGAATCTACTTGGTTATAAGTAAATTATAACAGATTCTTTTAATTTTGCTTAGTATGACTGGTTAAAGGAAGCTATTAAAGTAAGAAGATGACTTTAAGGCAGATAATTCGTTTTTCCTAAATAAAATTGATATTATCAAAGTAAGAAAACAAGGATAAGGAGTAGACATCATGAAAAATTTTATAAATAAACTGTTACTTTTAGTTTTATTTTTAGGAAACACTTTAAACATCAGCCCACTTGTGCATGCGGCTACGAGCACCAGTGCGGTACAGTTTGTTGATAATGTAACTCTGGCAACGAGTAATGGACCAATAACCTCAAACAAAATAAGTGACGCTTCACTGGTGAATTCGACTTATACCTTGAATATCCCCAATGGAGAGGTACTTGATACTTCTCAGCCCTATACCATGCCTCTCCCCCAGAATTAAAACCGACATCAAGTGCACCGATACAGCTGACAAAACCGGATGGGACTTTATTAGGAGAAGTGACTGTCCAAAATAATGTTATTAGTATAATGTTTGAACCGGTCATCAATAGCTTATCTAATCGGGTATTATACTTCAACTTTTGGTCAGCTTTTAATAAAGACACTTTAAACTATGAAGTAGGAAATAATTTAATTTTTCCTACAAAGACTAATCCCAATAACAGTATTCACGTGAACTTCTCTAAAAGTAGTTCTGGAGAAGGATCTGGGACAAGTGCTGTGGCTAAAACACTGCGATATGAGGCTAATAATATAGTCACGTGGACGGTCACGATTAATAATGGTGGTTATAGTGTAGCAAATGCCAACTTTTTTGATACGATGAGCAATACGCAAGACTACGTTCCAGGTTCCACAACCATCCATTATCGAAACTATAAAAATACGGTCATTAGATCAGAAACAACTGATCTAGCTTTCTATACTAACTCTGACGGCAGCAAGTCGACTTCCCTGAATTTTGGGCGCTTGTATGGAGACGCTGAAGCATCACTGACGGAAACAAACTCCATTGTCATTCATTATCAGACCAAAATGACTTTTAACCCCCTGAATAACAAGTATCCCAACCATGCTTCCACTTATGACGGAGATACGTTTATTGATAGCGTAGTCTCCACAGCAACCTATCATGGGCAAGGCGGTGGCGGAACAGGCGATCCTGCCGGCGATGTTACCGTTAAATACGTAGACGAGTCCGGCAATAAACTCTCAGACGATGTCGTCCTCACCGGTAATATAGGTCAAAACTATAATTCAGAACAAAAAACAATCGACGGCTATACTTTTAAAGAAGTACAGGGCAACCCTACAGGAAGCTTTACTGACCAAGCACAAACCGTTACTTATGTGTATACCAAAACTCCAGCCGGGAATGTCACTGTCAACTACGTGGACGAGTCCGGCAATAAACTCTCAGACGATGTTGTCCTCACCGGTAATGTAGGCGAAAACTATAACTCAGAACAAAAAATAATCGACGGCTATACTTTTAAAGAAGTACAGGGCAACCCTACAGGAAGCTTTACTGACCAAGCACAAACCGTTACTTATGTGTACACTAAAACTCCAGCCGGGAACGTCATTGTCAGCTACGTGGACGAGTCCGGCAATAAACTCTCAGACGATGTCGTCCTCACCGGTAATATAGGCGAAAACTATAATTCAGAACAAAAAACAATCGACGGCTATACTTTTAAAGAGGTACAGGGCAACCCTACAGGAAGCTTTACTGACCAAGAACAAGTCGTGACTTACGTTTATTCAAAAGTGCCAGTAAAAGCGGGCGATGTGACGGTTAAACACACGGATGAAGAAGGCAATAAGATAGCAGAAGACACGGTTCTTACCGGGAATATAGGAGACCGTTATACAATAAAAGAGAAAGACATACCAGGATATACTGTGAAAGAAGTTCGAGGAAATCTGTCTGGAGTCTTTACAGAGAAGGAACAAGAAATAAGCTATATATATGCCGAAGATAAAGTATTTCAACTTCCTGCCACAGGCGATGACAGTGGGAAATTTTTGAGTATTATCGGGCTCATCTTACTTGTGATGGTTGGTGGCATAATCTACTTCGTAAGAAAATTTAAGAAAAATGATGTGGAAAAGTAATTAAGGCCCATTTTTAAATATTAGGAAAATCAAATATATGTTATAATAATTTCTAACAAATTATGCCCATAATAAAGGAGAAGGACATTGATGGAAGCCTATATTTTTGATTTTGATGGAACTTTAGCTAATTCTGGAAGCACGGGGATATTAGCAACCCAATCAGCATTTAAAGATTTTAATTTGGATGCTCCGACAGAGGATATGATTGATTACTATACAGGTATCCCCATCGAGGAGTCCTTTAAAAAAATGACGCCAGGCTATACTTTTAAGGAAGAAGAATTTGAAGCTTTATTAGTAGCATTTAGGGAACACTACAAGGTGTATGAACAAGAAAATTTAACTCTATTTCCGAAAATAAAAGAAGTCCTTCAAGAACTAAAATCTTTAGGTAAGAAGTTATATGTTGTCTCAAGTAAGCACTCCACTGCCTTAAAGAGAAATCTAGAGTTTCTCGATATTGCTCAATACTTTGAAGGAGTTATTGGTTCCGATCAAGTAGAAAACTATAAGCCTGCTCCAGATGGTGTTTTATATATCCTCGAAAAATATAAGCTTAATCCACACAAAACGATAATGATAGGAGATGCGTCCTTTGATCTCCAGATGGGCAAGGCTGCAGGTGTTAAGACTTGTGCTGTGACGTGGGGAGCGCATAGTATGGAGGAGCTCTCTGCTCAACATCCAGATGTGATGGTTGACCACGTAGAAGAGTTACTCAACGTGTAACTCCTTTAAAAAAGAAGGAAGAACTTTCCAGTATAAAATTATTCTTTTTTAGAACCAAGTTTGGAAGTGTGGGGACTTTATGATTTATAAAAAGTATGGTAGAGTTTTTAAAATATTACGTTTACAGCATAGACTGTCGTTGAGAGATTTTGAAAGAATCGGTGTCTCAAGATCCACCTTATCTTCCTTTGAAAATGGAAAATCGCTTATTTCCTTTGATAAATTAGACCTTGCTTTGCAAGAGATGCATACTACCTTTAGGTCTTATATGCTGATGTTGAACAATGATGAAGAAGACGACTGGATCAACCAGTTTAAAAAAATCGAAAAAGCTTACTTTAGTAATGACTTTTCCGTCTTAGAAGAAATTTATTCCGAGAATATTAAGTATAATTTTGAAGAGAATCAAGTGATTGCTCTTTCAGCAAAAGCTTGTTACGGTAGTCTTTCTAAGGATGAAATCAGTTATATAGAAGAGAAGTTAAGTAGCTACCATGTTTGGCACAGTTATGAAATGTATATCTTAGTGAATACCTTGGAGGAGATAGATCCTCAGCTCCTTTATGATATTATCAGAAAGATACTTTCACAAAATAAACCCTATCTCAAAGAAATAACGGAATTTAGAAATCTTTTGATTCGGTTGGTTATTAGAACAACTCTTTCGATGATAAGACAAGGCTATAAAGAATACTCTGAGGAACTCATCAAAGAACTCGATGGACTCAGGATAGTCTTTGATACATATATTAGGATATCCTCGCTTTTTGTCAAGGGGTGCTGGATTTATCAGTTTGACAGTAAAGTGGCAGGTAAAAAACTTATTAGTCGTGCGCTTAAGATATTATCAGAGATAGATGCTTTAGAGTTAAGGGGTGTTTTTCAAAGAAACTTTGAGAAAGTAAGTCAGTGACAGCGATCAGCTACGCTCAACCGCTGTAATAATAGACAAATGCCCTCTAGAAGGGAAAACAAAAAGGTTAGTCAAACAGACTAATCTTTTTGTTTTTATAAGGTTCGAAAAAGAGTTTATGGCAGTAGAGCAGAGCAAAAGCAAGTTCGATATGATAAAATTGTTTTATAACAAATTTGAATAGAAGTGGAGATATTAACTTGGCTCTTAAAATAAGTAATTTGACTGGAGGTTATTTTGGGCATCCAGTCCTGAACGATGTAAATTTTGATATAGCAGATGGAGAGCTGGTTGGGCTTATAGGTCTGAATGGTGCAGGAAAATCAACGACCATCCAAGAAATAATGGGTCTCCTCACGCCCTACTCAGGACAAATTGAATTAGACGGCATTACATTACAAGAAGACTTGGAAGGCTACCGTAAAAAAATAGGCTTTATCCCTGAAACACCAAGCCTCTATGAAGAACTGACATTGCGTGAGCATATCGAAGTAACGGCACTGGCTTATGGTGTCTCCATGGAAGAAGCGATGCCCCGTGCTGAAAAGCTCTTGAAAACTTTCCGCTTGGAAGATAAGTTAGACTGGTTTCCTGTCAACTTTTCAAAAGGGATGAAGCAAAAAGTCATGATTATTTGTGCTTTTTTGACCAACCCAAGCCTTTACATTATTGATGAGCCGTTTTTAGGGTTAGACCCCTTAGCTATTCAAGACTTAATAACACTTATGCTTTCGATGCGTGATGCAGGAGCATCTATTCTGATGAGTACACATATCTTGTCAACAGCTGAAAAATTCTGTGATAAGTTTGTCATTCTCCATGAAGGCCAAGTCCTTATCGCAGGTACCATGGAAGATTTGCGTGCCAAGTTTGGCAAGGAAGATGCCAGCTTGGATGAAATCTATCTCGAATTGACGAAAGGTGTAACTATTCATGAATAGCCTATTTGAAGAACGCCGCAAAGTCTATTATCGGCAAAATCTCAAATATCTACGCTATGTCTTTAATGATCATTTTGTACTCTTTTTGATGATTTTGCTCGGTGCTTTGGCCGTACAGTACGCACAATTTTTACAAGTACATAGTTTGTCTGTGGCTGAAAAAGTGGGCCTCGTCCTTCTAGTCTCAGCTTTAAGTCAAGCCTTTGGAAGATTAGCTACTTTTGTGGAGCCAGCAGATAAAGTTTTTCTACTCCCACAAGAAGTCGCTATTCGTAAAGTCCTATGGATGTCGTGCCTTCGCTCCCTTATCTTTCCAGCAGCCATTAGCTTTATCTTAGTGGGGGTTGTCGCTCCTCTTTTGCGATGGTCTTTACTATACTTAGTGCTTTGGTTCATCCTACTGGTGATTCTGAAAGCTCTAGGACTGACTTTCCGTTTGCGTCAGATGATGCCGAGTGGGATTATTGCTTGGGAAAGTTTAATTGCTTATGAGGAAAATCGTAAAACAAATACCTTGCGATTCTTTGCACTCTTTACCAATGTTAAGGGACTAAAAACACAAAGCCGTCGTCGCAAGTACTTAGACTTTCTTTTGCCAAAAACGCTCCGTACTTACGAGTACCTCTTTAGTCGCTCTTTTCTTCGCTCAGGAGACTACTTATCTCTGACTTTACGCTTGGTTTTACTGGCTGTTTTGTCTTTGATTTTTATCGATAATTCTATCGTTGCGGTTATTTTGGCAGCTGTATTCAACTACCTGTTGCTCTTTCAACTTTTTGCCCTGCAAGAATCTTTTGATTATCAACTTTTGACAAGGATTTACCCACTCCGTCAGTCCTCAAAATTTTCAGCTCTGACCAGTGTCCTCTCACGCGTGATGTTGGCAGCTACAGCTGTCGAGTTTGTCTTTGGTTTAATCTTTTTGCAGGCAAGACTTTATCTTGCTCTTGTGTTACTTGTGAACTTTTTCCTCGTGAAATTTTATATAAAGTATCGCTTGAAAGTAAAATAAAAAAACAGCTTAGGCTGTTTTTTTTTATTTTGAAATAATTTTTGTACCATGAACAAAGGAAGTTCCCGTTAAAGAAGCATACTCTTCATAGTTGTCCACAGTTACGCCGCCACCAAGGATGATAGAGATTCGGCCTTGGGCGTATTTCACAAGGTCTGCGATTTTAGCTGTGTTGAGTGGTTTATCGAGGCTATCTCCGTGCATGAGTATCTTTTCAACACCCGCTTCGACTAAGATATCAAGTGCTTCCTGCTGATCTTCGATTTCATCAAAGGCCATGTGAAAGGTTACGGGAAGGCCTTGTGATGCGACCATGAGAGTTTCGAGCGCTTCAGTGTCAATCTTATTATCCTCAGTTAAAGCACCGAAGACCAAGTTCTGAGCCCCTGCTTCGATCGCTTTCAAGATATCATTTTCCATAATCTTTAGCTCATAAGAATTATAGACAAAATTACCGCCACGTGGACGAATAATAACAGCCAAAGTGGTTTTTCTATCCCCGATAAATTCCGCAGCTTGCTGAATAACCCCGTAGCTTGGAGTAGTTCCTCCAACAGCAAGGTTGTCACAAAGTTCGATGCGTTCTACACCTGCAGCAACACCTTGAGGGATTTCAGTAAAGTTCTCGACACAAAGTTCACGAATAATCATATGAGTTATTTTTCCTTTTCTGGCTTTTTCTACATTATAACAAAATTACTGTTCCAACTCTAGATTGACCTCCCTCCCTACAGCAGCTTGGGAATAACAGGTCGTCAAAAGGATTGGCCTGTTGTTCTTTTCTTTTTCATATAAAGTTATTATTTATACTATATTACTAGCGTAATCTATATGAAATCATTTTAACCTTAGAGAAATAAATGTTAAAATATTATGAGAGAGATTCTTAGTTTATTTTAAAAGACTTGACGGGGTAAAAGTGATGACTTATAATCGGCCAGCACAGCACAGCACAGCACAGCACAGCACAGCACAGCACAGCACAGCACAGCACAGCACAGCACAGCACAGCACAGCACAGCACAGCACAGCACAGCACAGCACAGCACAGCACAGCACAGCACAGCACAGCACAAGCGGTAGACACCCGCCTCTTTTTACTTGCACCCAAACGCTCGGGACCTCTGGAGCGCTTTTTTCGTGGCCCGCCCTAAGGCATTAGCACGAAAGATTGAAATAAATAGAAAAACTATAACTGTAAAGAAAGGGTATCACTATGACACCAGAAAAGAAAAAGAACCGGAGATTACGCAACTACGTACTCCTCTCCCTCCTCTTGCTCCTCATCGGAGGCACTTATGCCTTTACCGCCTTTAACCAGCGGGCCATCAATGACCGAGAAAATCAAATCGAGATTAACGTGGGTGGCCGTGTCCACGACTACTATAACCGCGACACCGAAAACAAAGATGTCTTTGTCGAAAACTACGGCGAACGTCCCATCATGGCCCGTATCCGCTTATCGGAGTTTTTAGAAACCCGCCAAACAGGTCAAGACAGCTGGACTCAGCTTGTAGCGGGAACCGAGCGTAACAACTTGGACTCATGGACCACATGGATGCCTAACCCCACAAATATCAATGACCGTCTCAACACCGACCCGTCCAATGCTTTTGACCGCTATGCCCGACTGACCTTTGGCTGGAGCCGTGAAGGACGAGATGCCCCATGGTACATGCCAACCTTCAACCATGACAACATGGACCAGATGACGGCAGCCGCAGGCCATGCCCGGGACTACATCGCAGGAGGTGGTGCAACAGACGGTACCACTGATGGTGCGACGCACCCCGGAGATGGGACCGACGATTACTGGTCAGAAACAGACAGCTTTGATAACGGCGCAGGGACGTGGCCGGGTGAAACCATCACCAATGATGCCGCCCAAAACCTGCACCAGCAACGTGCCCCAATGACCATCGAGCAGTGGGCGCAACTCGAGCCTTACCAACAGATTGGTGACTTCTGGGTGGTAGACCATCAAACAGGCTGGGCTTACTGGGCCTCGCTCCTAGAACCGGGCGAAGCAACTTCTTACCTGCTTGATGCGGCAGAGATGACGGCGGCTATCGAAGATACGGTTTTCAATGGCTCGTACTACTATGGTATCCATGTGGAGAGTGGCCTAGTAAGCCCTGACAACAGTGATGACTTTCTACCTGATGGACATGACCGCTTAGCCGACTTCCTCACAGGTATCCGTAATAATGCTATGGACGATGGGGATCAAGGGACAAACCCTGGTGCCGATGTGGATTCACCACCGTCAGACTTTAACTTTGGAGCGATGTATCCAGGACGGATCTTTACCATGTCAGGAGAACAATACCGTTACCTTGAAAATATGGGCAATGGCAATCATATGATTATCCGTAACAATGCCATCCGTAATGTGAGTTTTAACGGCCAAGCAACTCAGTTGACTATTTGGTATAACAATCTTGACAGTGCTGTCCAAGCCATAGTCCAGCCTGTAGCCAATAGCTTTACAACAGGTTCTGTGACGGATGGTACAGTGACCTTTACTGGAGGTACAAGATGGATTCCCAGTAACTTAACAGGCACAGTAGCGAATGATATCACCCAAGTTGTTCCAGCAGGAACAGCACGGGCCTTTACCCTTTCTCTGGCGGATGTGACCCGTTTATCTGGAGAAGATTTAGGTTTTCCATATCATGCGCAACGTGGTTCCACTGCTCTAGGCTGGTGGTGGCTGCGTACCCCTGGTGCTTCAGGTAGTGGTTGGCATGTGTCTATTGGCGCCACTGCTGGTCAGCTGACTGCCTATGTGGGCGTGACCCATAACCCTGCCACTGGGGGTGTCCGCCCAGCCCTCATCATCAACCAACCCACAAACTAAAAACGTAGCCCAACAAAAAAAGCAACACAACTGCTTTGTTTAGGAGAAGAATGTCTCAGCTATAAGCTCTCTGTGTTCCTCAAAACTCACTGCAAGCGCATAAACTGTTGCACGCCCCAAAGGTAAGCAGCAAAGGAGAGAAGCAGTAGCATCACAGCGAGAACGATTATGTAGGGTTTGATACTATTTTTATTTTTCATAAAGTTCTTCTTTCTATATTTAGTTTTAAAGCAAAGCTCTGTTGTTTTTAAGAGATAAAGTTATATTTTATATTATAAAAAAAGAAACGCAATGATTGAGCTATTTATTGCTGGGAGAAAAGTCGCTCACTTAGCGTAGCTTTATCGCATATCGCAGGGTTTATATGAGAAGGCAAAAAGTCCATAGGCTTATGGACTTTTTGCTCTAGATGGAGTTAAAAAACTTATAAAGTGCAAGAAAAGGACACAGGAAACTGTGCCCTTTTTCGATATCTATACTGTGATGATGCTTGCTCTTGTTAGGAGGAAATCCCTAAAGAATTTTCTCTTACTTGAAGACCCCAAATCCACCGCCCCAAGAAATCTTTTCGGAGCTGGCTAGAGATATTTGTAAGAACCCC